>CALKXE010000170.1 GCA_938003955.1 uncultured Saprospiraceae bacterium
TTCAATATTTCAGGATGGTTTATCCTACAAAGTAAAATTGTAAAAGAATTCCCCAGTCTTTTACAAGAATAAATATACAAACGTAAAATGAATGAATAGACAAGACATTGTAATAGTTGCGACGATCTATGAATATTTCTAATTAAAATAGAACAAAACCTTCTCATAGCGGACTATTTTTGACTGGCTTCTAAATATTAGTTATATAATATTTGATATTTTAAATCTTTCTAATTCCTGATTTAACAGATAATCGACAATCGGATTACACATTGCGGGATAGAGCTAATTTGAAATCATTTATATACATACACTATTTTATCCCTTCTAGGAAGAGAGAAACCAAATGAAAAACCTACAAAAGGAGAACTAAGATTAATTTTATCACTTAATTCTAAGACATCATCGATTTTCCACTTATCTGACTCAAGATGAAGTTTGTATCCACCACGAAGAAGTACCTCAACAAGTGCATGTTTGAGATGGAAGGTAGTTCCGATTTCCAATCCAAGCGTCCATGGGACTTGGAAAGATGTAGCATTATAGTTTTTGAAATCAGAGCCTGAAATAGAAGACAATGATGGAGATTGAAAACCCTCGACAAACGAAAGCTTGTAATATTCGAATCCGAAACCAAAGAATGGTTTAATAATGAACATCTTTTTTCTGGTAAGATTATAACCTGTTTCGAAGCTAGATGTGAATCCAACTATTGAAGCTTGATTTGTTGCTTGTTTATTAGAGGTTAGTCTTTGATGAAATCCAAATGAAGTACTACCGTCCCAACTAGATTTATACCTTCTAGTTCTTAAATAGACCTCGAAACTGTAAGAGGTCTCATCTAGTTTTGCAAAATTATTTGTCTCTAATAGGCCTTGTAATGTATTTAGCGGACTTGAGAATAAGTTAAATCTAACACCAGTTACTAAATAGGAAGTGTCTTTTTCTAACTTCTCTTTAAATAAAGCATTTGAATCTTGAGAAAATGATAAAAATGTAAAAAATAAAAATGTGAATGCAGTTACTAATCGCTTCATAAGAAATGGTTTAAATGACTGATTAAAGAAATCAAATCAAGTTAAAAAAATCTGGGATCGATTAAATGCAAAAGTAATGTAGAATAATTTCTAGTGCTTTATAATACGTGTATTGAATTTTAACCAAGAATTAAAACGCTTCTTTCTAATATGTTAATTGACAATTATTAACTATTAATTATCGCAGACTTGATAAGTTTTCTATCGCTGATTATTTATATTTTATATGGGATAAAACTAAAATACAACCTTTTAGAAATAATAATATTTACATCAACAGAGTGAAAATAATGCGATACTTTGAAATAGAATTGCTCTATTTAATTATATCAATCTTGGTTAACCTTGTAGGTGTACCCATCAGTCTTTCATTCTGAAAAATTTCTAAAATTTCCCCCGAAAATCTGACTTTTATACCCTCTACTTTTAATTCTTTAGGTACATCGATATCACAGACCTTGTATCTTTTTGTTCCGGGCGGAATGCTGATGGTAACATTATTACCGATAAGCATAATTTCGCCATTCTTGTCGGTTATAGTTCTTATTGTCTTTCTTACCCCATGACAGTCCTCTTTCACGGAGTGGGGAATCACTTCTGGTTTGTCATCGTGATCTACGATCTCAGATTTTCGGACTGTTTCAGATTGTCCACCTTCTTTTTGGATCTTGTTATTACAAGAACTAGACATAGTGATTAATCCAACGAATAGAAATAGTAGAGGAAGGAAGTTTTTCATAAGTTCTTTTTTACAAACGCGATAAACCGTTTACCAAAAGTAGGTTTTTTCTATGAAGTTTTATTAATCGAACTTTCGGTACTAAATTGGAATTTCTCACAAGCCTCGAAATAAAGGCTTGTGAGAGTTAGTATATATATCTTATTCTTAAAGAACGGGCACTTTATTTATTTGGGTCTCTTTACTGTAAATCCTATAGCATGCTTGTAGGTAGAAGTAAAAAACATATCTAGTTCTTCATCATATACTACATCACTGTTGTAAGATGAGTTGTCGTACCTGTGTTCCCTGTGGATCGTCTCTCCCGTGAGCGCATCCAATACCATTATAGAACCAAAGCCCCATGAGGTGAAGACAAGTAAATCCTCTTTTTCATAATAGATCATGTTATCGGTACAGTTGGCTCCTCCTTCAGGATTATTCCAGATTATTGCTCCTGTTTCTGGATTGATACAGGTGACATTTTCTCCATTTTCATTGACATACAACATGTCCTCATGAATTAAATGGTTGGTTTTAGTGAATATTGAAAATGGGCTGTCGTCTGATATTGAGGCCTTCCAGAGGAAATCTCCAGTTTTAATATCGAATGCGTACATATGCCAATCTCCGCCTGTGATTACTATACGATTATCATAGATGATTGGAGGGTGTAAACCATTGCTTGCGAACTTGTCTGTTACTTTTGATCGCCAAATAGTATTTTGTGTATTAATATCTATCGCTACAATTTCTTGTCTTGTCACTGGCGATGAAGTTGCTGCGTTAGGCCGTTCGTTAAATATCATTATATCAGAACCTTGATCAGTGAAAATTGCTGGTGGAGATATTGATTTTGTTCCTTCTGCGTCTGGCTGTTGAGCATATACTTCTTTGTATTCGCCAGTAAAAACATCTATCTCATATAACTTTTGTGTATGGCCTCCTAATGGATTAAAATTCAAGTCTGATGGTTGATAATACATATTATTTGAAGCAATCAAACCTTTATCAAGACGTTCATTTTTTTCTTTGAAATTAATTTGCCAGATCAATTCTCTTGATTCTAAGTCAATTGCGAATGTTTGGTAGGCATTTCTAGCAATTATTATATTTTGATATAAATGCATGTAGATTATATCAGCTCCTTGAACTTCGTCAAAAGTTAACGTCCAGTCTTTTGTGCCAGTCTCTTTATTAAAAGCCATTATAGTAGCTGGATCATCTATATCACCTCCAACTAACACCCATTCTTTATACTGCAGTGTATTGTCAGTTCCTACAATCTCTTTATCAAAGTTCATCCTGGAGGCCCATTCAATTTCTACAGGGTCTTCTATGTTTTCTTGTGTTTCAGAAGGCATCACTCTATCTTCTTGGCAAGACCAAAACAGACTTCCTAAGATTATTATGTATATTATTTTCATTAATTTTTTCATTATAATTTATCTGTTTTGAAAAATTCCTTGCTTAATCCTTCTACGAAAATCTTTTTGACAGCATCTTCCATGTTACTGTCATTCTTCATCTGCATATGGTTAGATCCATCCATCAATATTGGATCATAAGTCAATCCTGGTGCGTTTGCAGCTGAGATTTTTAGGATGAAGCCATCGTTTTCTTTATATACGAATTTTAGATCGTAAGTACTTCCACAATAGGCAAAATTATTTTCGCTGGATTCCAGATTTGATATTGTACAATCTTCTTCCCCTGGAAAAAGTACTTGTCCTGATTGACCACCTGTAGTATTCATATCATAACAGTAACATCCTGTTTTTACAAAATCAAACTGACCTGCACCAATCAATTCCATCCACATCGGATGTGCTACTGAGAACCAATCCAAACCTACTTGATAAGCGTCAGCTGTATTGTCAATGCTTTGCTGATTTATTATGGCTATGATTGTTGTTGCTCCCCAAAATGCTGGGATATATTGCCACCAAGGTACGGACTGAGCACTGTATTCTATAACGCTTGTTTGATATGCGGCCATACTAGCTGCAAATGAAGCAACACCTATCTCATCTGATTCATCTGCACCATATAATGGAAAACTCGTCGGCGAGTTCGTTATCGCTCCGAAAAATCTAGGTGTCAACGAATGGTCTATAAGTCCATCCTCTGAGCCATAGAATGCTGCATTATGTGGAGTAGCCATAGGAGGTGCTGTAGAGACGGCTGTTGGTGTAAGCTCGTCTTCTATCCCAAGTTCTCCAAATGCTGTTACAGCTTCAAATCCATTTGAGGACGCAAAATCACAACCCAAATTGACACCCTCTTCTAGAAATCCCAAAGCATTAGCAGTAATACCTAATGCTCCTAAAATTCCATCTAGGTTGCTGAGATTATCAGCTAAGGGACCTAATGTAAGCGCATTGCATGTATAGTTCAATGCATCAGTGATGCTTTCCGGATTATTCACTAATGTCTCCGCTGCTTCCGCTCCTAGATGTGGAGTACCGAATGTTATAAAACCCCCAAATTCTTCTACCCCCAAAACGGGATCTGTTATTTGTCCCATATTTCTTAATACTAAGCCTCCAAGACTGTGTCCAATTACTATATCTTGTTCACTATTAGTTCGATTTACAGATCTATTTCTTATTTCCATTTCTACATTTTCCGAGGCATCATCCAAAGAGGCTTGATTGGCACTATAATTTACAAGATGAGACCTCATGTTGAATCTACCATTCAAATTTCCATTATCATCAAGGCCACCAACATCAGCAGCTACCAATTTAAAACTTGTTTCATCTCCTTGGTAACCATGCACCCAGTACACGAACCTTTCATCATTGATCACAGGACATCCTGTAGGTGGTATACCGACTGTAGAATAGCATTGGTCGAGACCATCAAGGACACCATCTCCATCACTATCATTATCTAGATAATTGGGAATACCATCATTATCAAGATCTCCCATTCCTTCTGCCTTATCTGGTATTCCATCACCATCAGAGTCCATTAAGACTAACTCAGGTATAACTTCAGGAAGAACCTGTATAACATTAGGATGAACTTTAGTTGGTGTGCCGGCACAATCAGGCGTATCAGATGTTTGTTGTAAAATCTCCCCTTGACCAAAGACAAACGTACCAATGCAAATAAGGAATATTATATTTATCGTTTTCATTGTTATATTTTTATGAATTTTGTAGAATTGGTTTTATCGCTTGTCGAAATAAAATAGACCCCGTTAGGCAAGTCATTTACATCAATCTCTATTTTATTGCTAGTCATTTTTCTAGCAAGCATAACTTGACCGTTTGCATTAGTAATTTCTATAAGCGTGCTTGGAAATTTATTACCATCCAGCTCTATTGTTATTTTTTCTTTAGCTGGGTTAGGGTAGACATTTAGATCTGTATTAGATGAATCATTGTTCTTTTGTGATGCTCTACTTATTGAAGAACATTTTGTCGAATAATCACTATGCTCTTTGATCTGGATTTGATTATAACAATCACCTGTTGAAAAATATTTTTTAATCATTGTGACTCTCTCTTTAATGATATATTCTTTGAATTGAGAATCATATTTATAGTATATTGTTATGTTTTTCATTAGTACTCCATCAGAAAAGAAGTTTTGGATAAACTTATGAGATATAAAGTCCCAAGTCAATTCCATTTCTTCATTTTTCACGATCACATGCTTAGAAGTAGATGAAATCGTAAAAGAAGAATTAAATTGATTCAATACTTCCTCGCTTGGGTATCTAAGAATAAGATCATATAGAAATCCGTGCGATTGAGCTAATGCACTTTCTGTGCTAAATACGGAGCTAGAAGTCTTCTCAAATGGTTTATGGTAGTATCTTTCATCGTTATTTTTGTCATGATAAAAGCCTAATTGCTTTGAGTTTTCAATAGCTCCAGGCCACCCGTAAATAGTATTGTCATTGTGAAAGAAAGATTTCATACCCTCCTTACTTTTTCTTATCAGATAAGGTGGCGTATAGTAGGGTGGAAAATAGCTATCTGAACTCAGATAACCATAGTCAATAACAACAGATAAATCCTGATCGAAATATTTCGAAACAGTTTGTGTTAAATCCTTCTTTCGAGAGCGTATTTTGTCTTGAATTTTAAATTTTGAAACGTCAATATCATGCTCAAAACTCACTAATTCTGTTGTTTTTTCTGTGTAACAAAGTTGATCAATGTAAGGAACTGGAACTTGCATTTCTTGTTGACCAAAACATAAGAGGCAAATAAACATGGCGCCCGTTGTAAAAAATGATTTTTTCATTGTAATTGGTTTAATTTATATAATTTTCCTCTCGCTAATTTTGTCGTTGAATAGTAACCTGAGAAATATGTCAGAGGCAATAAATTTCTGGAAATAAGGTATTAATAGTAGTAAAGAGTACAATACCTAGTTAAGATGATATTGCAATAAATTGTAACTTCTCAATTGATGCTTTAAGTAATAGCGTATAAAATCTATGCTTATCACTTATTAATACCATTTAGTAAAAAAAAGTAACCAAGACATAGTCGCGTCTTGTATTAAAGTCTTTTAGTTTGTTCAATAAGAATTACTCGATTTTTACGTCAGAAAACGAATTTCAAAGTGTTACTGGTATGACTTTAAATAATAACTATATTTGTGCTCTTGGCGAATGTATATTGCCACTAATAAAATGATCTTATGGTATTGTCTATGACTGGTTACGGCCAAGCGAGTAAAGAATTTAAAGATAAAACAATCAGAGTTGAGATAAAATCACTCAATGGTAAAACGTCTGATATCCGATGTAAAGTGCCGGGCACTTACAAGGAAAAAGAGATTCAACTGAGAAAATTAGTCTTAGAAAAAGCGCACAGAGGTAAGTTCGATTTTTTACTTACAATCGAGTCAGAGAAAGGAGATGATGAATATGGATTGAACAAGTCATTGTTCAAAAAATACTATACAGAAATTACTGAACTCCAGCAAGAATTAGGTATTCCAGAAGGAGATATCGTACAGACTATACTTAGGATTCCTAATGTGGTAGGTTCTTTGAATGAAGCAATAGACGAAGAAGAGTGGGCTGAAGTGATAAGTACATGTAAAAGTGCGTTGGAAGCACTTCATAACTTTAGAGCAACGGAGGGGACTGCAGCTGAAAAAGATCTTAGGGATGCTGCAAGCAATATCGCTTCACTTCTCAAAGATGTAGAGCAGTACGAAGGCGGTAGAATAGAAACGCTTAAAGATAGATTCAGAAGAAACCTTGAAGAGTTTAATCAAGATGAAAAGGTAGATCGTAATCGATTTGAACAAGAGATTATCTACTATATCGAGAAGCTTGATATTAATGAAGAGAAAGTAAGATTAGCTCAGCACTGTATATACTTCGATGAAGTTATGAATAGTGATGCAATGGAAATAGGAAAAAAGTTAGGATTCATAGCGCAAGAAATGGGCAGGGAGATCAACACGCTTGGTGCAAAAGCAAATGAAAAAAACATCCAGAAGATAGTAGTATCAATGAAGGACGCGTTAGAAAAAATTAAAGAACAAGTTGCAAATATTGTATAAATGAGGACGACTTCGAAAGGGGGTAAAATGTTCATTTTTACGGCACCATCTGGTGCAGGTAAGACCACTATAGTTAGACATTTACTAAAGACATATGATTTTCTCGATTTTTCTGTTTCGGCAACGACCAGGGAAATGAGAGATCATGAGATAGACGGAAAAGATTATTACTTTCTTACTCCTGAGGAATTCCGTGCAAGAGTTGATAATGATGAATTTATAGAGTGGGAAGAAGTTTATGAAGATCAGTATTATGGTACGCTAAAAAGCGAAGTAGATCGAGTTTGGGAGACAGGTAAACATATCGTATTTGACATTGAAGTGAAAGGGGCAACCAATATTAAAGATCTCTATGGGGATAAATGTCATGCAATATTTATAAAGCCTCCATCACTTGAGATTCTTATTGAAAGATTGACCTCTAGACAAACTGAATCAGATGCTAGTCTTAAGAAGAGGATTGCGAGGGTGAGAGAAGAGATGACTTATAAAGATAGCTTCGACGCTATCCTTGTCAATGATCTCCTCCAAGTGGCTCTGAAAGAAGCAGAATTCATGGTGGAAACATTTGTCTTTGGTAAACCGTTTGATGAAGAAGAATAGAATTTTGTCAATATGAATCCAGTAACAGCATCTACCGAAGGCATAGAAATCACAGTCCTTCCGCATTATCATGAAGAGATGTCAAAACCATCTCTAAATAAGTATGTACACTCTTATAAAGTGAGGATAACTAATAATAGCGGATTTGAAGTTCAATTATTAAGTAGGCACTGGATCATCACTGATGCAAATGGTAAAGTCAGAAATGTAAAAGGTGAAGGAGTTATCGGTCAACAACCTATTTTACAACAAGAGCAATCTCATCTCTATAAGTCTTGGTGCCCGTTATCAACACCTGTAGGGAAAATGTCAGGTACTTTTACTATGATTAGAACAATTGACAATAGTGCTTTTTTGGCTGAAATTCCCGAGTTTAGATTGATTGCGGATTTTAAGAATAATTAGAAATTGCCTCTTTGATTGCATTTTCTACTTTCTGTTCTCTAGCAGAGTGACCTGCGTCACACATTATCAGTTTCGAATCTGTTATTTTTGACTGAAGCAATTCAGCTTCATTTATTGGACATAAGTAATCGTGAGTTCCATGTATGATAGTTGTTGATGCTTTGATCAGCTTTGCCTGAGTCAAAACATATCCATCTTCCATGAAAAAGTAGTTGAGACCATAGTATAACTCTATGCTTATTTTTAGTCTGGAATCTACACTGTTTTCCATTATTTTCCCGATTTCGGAGTCCGAAATCTGTTTTCTAGAAAGCGCTAATCCATACCTTGACCATTCGTGCACAAACGTTCTAGATGTTGGTGAACCACTCATAATTTTATCGAAATAGTATTGTGCAATATTCTGCTGTTGATCTTCTGGAACTAGTGATAGGACTCTTGCCCAAGCATTAGGATGTGCATGTTTATTGCCTCCTTTGAGATAGAGATCAATAGTGGATTTAGTGGCAGAAAAGAAACCTCTAAGAACTAACGTATTTGTTCTTTCAGGATACTTTGCAGCAAATAAAACTCCTAAAGTTGCTCCCCAGGAGCCACCAAATATATGGACTTTAGGTACTTTTAAATAATTTAATAATTTGATAATATCTTCGATAAGATATGTTGGCTTATTATGATCTAAACCACCAGTTGGTGTACTTCTACCGCAACCTCTCTGGTCATAGAATATTACAAAATGCTTCGTTGGATCAAAGAACCGTCTATCTGAATGTGAATACCCAAGTCCTGGCCCTCCGTGAATAAATAATACGGGAATTCCATCTTCTGATCCGTACGTTTCAAAATTAAGATTATGGATTTGATCGACTGTTAGGAACATATTATTCTCCTACTTCTGCACCAATTTTCGCGGACTTTACGATATATTCCAATTGCATCATCATATCTCTCTTATCTTGACCTGGTCCTAGAATAAATGTATCGATAAATATAATTTCGTTCGTCTCCTTATTTAGGATAACATAAGATGCATAGGGCCCGCCTAAGAAATCATTTTCCATCTCCCATATTCCTCGAATTTCTTTGACATATTGCCCGTCAATCTCATAAGTGTAGTCATATGTGGGCAGATCTACTGGGTTGGTAACCATATAGCTACCTACTGCAGCAGACGAAACGTGACGTTTTCCATATTCGTCTCTGAGTTTGATTATATTTTCGTTAGATAGTTGAGCTTCGCTAGTATATGGAAATTTTTGGATGACAATATTCATCAGCATTTTCTTCGTATCCTTTCTCAGCCATGTGAAATTTTCTTCTTCGGGTTTGATGTTCTCATAATCTCCAGGGATACGCATTGTGAAACCATAAAGCTCATTGATCTTACGCATCATCCCAGGACTTTCATTCTTTAATACATAAATCGATGCATCAAGTCGTTGTATATCGTGAAGCCTTATTCTTTTTGCCACGGCAGGGTAGTTGTCTCTTATTACTTTACTAAGTGCCTCCTCTCCTCTTGCAAATAAGTAGATTAGTATTTGATTTCTTGCCCATTTATCTTTTCCTACTGAGGTGCAAAATTCAGGATCTTGTTTTGCTTTTAAAAACCGTTCTTCTCCTAGATCTCTTCGTAGCATTTGGGTTGTGCTAGATTCTGGATCATCAAGATCGGCAAGGACAATATAAGTCCTTAGT
This sequence comes from uncultured Saprospiraceae bacterium, assembly GCA_938003955.1. Lineage (GTDB taxonomy): Bacteria > Bacteroidota > Bacteroidia > Chitinophagales > Saprospiraceae > CAJXUU01. Next base: position 10,003 of record CALKXE010000170.1, read on the forward strand.
TCTTTACGTAAACTTTCGTTGTTTAACTGTATCGGAGTGAAATGTCTCACATCGAACATAGGCTCAGGACTAGGCATAATCGGATACGCACTTTCGAAATAATAATTGAAAGAATCCTTAACAGCACTATCCCATAGATCTTTATCAGATACGGCTACGATCTCATTCATACGAGCCATAGCCACCGGCTTTGATTCGAACGTTTTTGCCATCTCTTCATTACAAGAATACAGAGACATCACTGTAAATACTGAGAATATATAAATAAAGTACTTCATCATTATAGTTTAAATTGAGCCTTAAGAAAAGAAAATAAATCTTAACCTATAAGCCTTTTCTATTTATTTAGATGTACAAAGTTACTGTTTTGGTGGGAAGCAGAGCATTTGATTTTTAGATGCTACAATACGCACTAATGGTAGGTTCAAAATTTAAGCAATACTCTTAAATAGTAAGCTTGTTGATTAACAACAAAACACGCATTTGCTTTACGCAAACGCCTGTTCATTATCTTCATTTTAAAACAAAATATTACGACTGGACTCGTGTATGATTCCTTTCTTATCACCCAGTGATTTCTAGACGACACAGTTAAGCAAGACTTTAGTCTTTCATGACTTTTAGACTAAGGTCAAGCTGACCTGCTGAATGTGTCAATGCTCCTACAGAAATAAAGTTAACACCTGTTTCAGCGATTTTTCTTACCGTATTTAATGTAATACCACCAGACGCTTCTGCTTCGAATCTACCGTCGATAATTGCAACCGCTTCCCTTAGGATTGGAATTTCAAAATTATCCAACATGATTCTTGTTATTCCGCCTACTTCTAGGACTTCATATAGTTCTACTAGGTTTCTTACTTCTACAGTAATGCCAAGCTCTTTGCCAGTTTTTTCGAAATATTCGTGTACTTGTTGTACTGCTTTTGTGATACTACCGCACGCGTCTACATGATTATCTTTTATCATGATCCAGTCGTATAGACCATCTCTATAATTGGTACCACCACCGATTCTTACTGCCCATTTTTCTAGGAATCTAAGAAGTGGAGTTGTCTTACGTGTATCTAGTATCTTTACATCTAATCCTTCTACTTCTACAGCAAATCTAGAACTCATGGTAGAAATACCGCTCATACGTTGCATAGTATTGAGAACTAATCTCTCTGCTTTAAGTAAAGCCTGACTATTACATTCTACATAGAATGCTTCGTCTCCATAGAATACGTCAGATCCATCCTTGATTCTTACATCAATTGTTGCTGTAGGATCTACTTTTTTAAATATCATTTCGGCTAATTCTACTCCTGCGATTACGCCAGGATCTTTGACTAATAGCCTTGCTTTTGATCTTCCATCAGCTGGAATACATGCTAATGAAGTATGGTCGCCGTCTCTTACATCTTCTTGTAATGCCTCGTCAATAAATTTATCTATCTGTGCTTTTGATATTCCTTCCATATTTAAGTTGTCATTTTTTTAAGGACTGCAAATATAGGATTTTCAGGAATGTCATGCTTAAAAACCTTTTCGACGTCTGTAAAACAAATTACACAACACAATCGGTGATCTCGCTGAGATCATTTTTTTATCCATTGACGATAGCTATAATAGGGTGAATTCTCTGAATTTATAATAACTAATTTAGCTCAAAGTAACCGACTTACTTCGAATTAACTGCCTTGCCAGTATCTTCTGCATTAAATTTCTTCTTCCTTGTAATTTGAATTTACACACCTTTTCGACTGAATTCAACGCCATTTTCTGACATATTTGTGTTTACTCCTAATACGGTCTTGTCACTCGAAACATTGAAGTCAAAATATAGAAATGGAGGCATTACAGTTGGTATTTCTTCGGCAAAATCGCTTGTGAAACCATTGTTTTCATCATGGATAAGTCGAAAGGTAGTAAATGGAAACTTTACGAATAAATGTTGATCTTTTATGAAAACTTCGAAGGTGCCAAATCCGTCTTTAGAATAGTTGCCACAAAAGCTTTTTAAATCTACGCTTGATGGCTTACTAATATTTAATATTGGGTTCAATGGTGCTTTTGTAGCTAGTGTTGCTGAACCAAAACGGATATTTGGTTCATTTTCTTTCCTCTGTAAATCAAGTAATTCATCCACTATTAGGTTAGTAATTTCATATGGAAGTGTTGAGTTTGATTGGTTAGAAAGGACGCAAATACCAAGATTCAGCTCTGGAAATAGAACTACATTAGATGAGTATCCAGACACAGCACCGCCATGGTGGACTTTCTTGTATCCAAAGTACTTATCCAGAAACCAGCCATAACCATATGCAGAATAACTAGTGTCAATACCTTCACTAGAATGAGCACCAGGGATTTTCATTTGAGGCTGCATTGCCTTTTGAACATAACTTTTTGGTAAAACTTGCTCATCTTCCAACATTCCGTCATTTAGCCAAGTCATCATCCACTTAGTCATATCTTGGGCATTGCTATAGACTCTACCCGCAGCTCCTCTACCAATCATATCTTCTAAAATTACTTCATATGGCTTGTCTTCATGCACAGCATACCCAAGTGAGCGATTCTCAAACTGTAAAGCGTTCATATTATCGGCAACAGTATTATGTAGGGATAATGGCTCAAAAACAAGAGTATTGAGATTCTCTTGCCATGGATTTTCTAGTATACTTTCTGATATGAGAGATGCTATTCCGTACGCATAATTACAATACATGAATGACTCTCCAACCTTATAAGAAGGCTTCAGGTATTTTAGTCTGCTAACGAGGCCATTTAGAGATTTAGGTGGAAACATTACAGATGAAGATTCGGTAGAGATATTTGATAATCCAGAACTATGTGTAAGCAAGTGATGTATCTGCATTTGATTATCCATTTCAATATTTTGAAACTTCAGATCATTTAAAACGCTCGAAGGTGCATCAGTTATCTTTAACTTCCCTTCATGTTCTAGAACTCCGATCATAGCGGCTGTAAATGCCTTACTGCATGATCCAATACTGAATAAAGTCTGCTCATCAACAGGCAGACCTTTTGAAATGTCCCTCATTCCAAACCCGCCGCTAAATATTACTTCATTATTTTTGACAACAGATATTGACAATCCAGCTGCATGGTATTGTTCTAATAATTCTTCGATTTGTTGAGTTACCTCTTTTGATCCTAAGTCTTGCTTTTGTTGACCAAGAAGAAGTATTGGTAGAATAGTGAATAATAGATTTACAATTATATTTTTCATAAGTATTAATTTGCTGCGCTATAATTAAGAAAAAAAGGATAAGTGCTATTTTTTATTGCTAACCTCACGGGTGTACATCTTATGAATGATGGTCCATTTCCCTTCCAGCTTGAGTAGCATGAAATAGTCTATGTAAGAGTTCTTATAATCAGGATGTGAGATTTTTACTTTTGCTACAGCGGCATGATTTTCAAAATCTACGGAAAGAATCCGACCTTCTTCACCTGTAGGTTTTCCTTCTTTGGTGTCAAGGATATATTCTTTGCCAGACCATGTCGTCATCTTCCCTTCTTTATCTGTAGAATATAGATTGAGATTTGGATGAAAAGCTTTCTCCAATCTCTTAGGTTGCCCTTCTGTTGATCCTTCTATGTAATCAGTTAACGTTTCTGAGATGAGTTCTAAATCAGACTGTGCTGTTGTGATTATGGTTGTTGCAATTATAAATATTAATGTAAATATATGTTTCATATGCTGTCTTTTTGATTAATAATAAATGCAAGATATAGCAGAGATTTTCTTCATTTGTGGTAAGTATATATAGGGGTGGTATTCGTATAAGTATGTCAAACGATCTTATATAGATTTCATTTATATACACTTATCACGCGAACGTATATTGATCTTTGAAGATTACTTGTAATGAACTATCTTTATGAAATGTCAAAGAGGAAGAAGCATATAATTTTCTGGGTGGTTATCTATATTCTATGGAGCTACATGAAATCTGGAGGAACTATGCATCCCAGTATTCTTCAGTTGAATCTCTTCAATATGGTGATATATATATCAGCATATTATTTCTTTATTAAAATTCAGGTGCCACACCTGATGCATAAAAAGAAGTACTTTCTTCTAGGGTTAAGTCTATTGATTACCAGTGGTATATTATATGTTTTTTGGAGACTAGTTGGTTATTATCACTTTGATGAATGTTTGCATGGTCGCAAACTAATTTTTATTAATGGTGCAGAATATTTGCAAAACGCGATACAGTTTTATTCTCCGACAGTTTTATTGTATTTATGGCACCAATATGATGATAGACTCGAAAAACAGGCACGATTACATAAGCTTGAAAAGGAGAAACTGGAAACTGAATTGAAATTTTTAAAAGCTCAAATCAATCCGCATTTTCTCTTCAATACACTGAATAATCTTTATTCGTTTGTAGTGACAAAATCCGAAAAAGCACCAGATATGATTTTGAGGTTGTCAGGGATGTTGGATTATATCTTGTACAAAAGTCAACAAAGTAGAGTTACACTAAAAGAAGAATTGACAAGTATTGAAAATTTCATTGAACTAGAAAAGATACGATATGGAGATCGACTGCAAGTAGATTATCAAATTAGTGGCGATTTATCGGTTCCTGTATCACCTTTGATATTATTATCTACTGTGGAAAATTCATTCAAACATGGAGCTAGTGGTGATATCGATGAGCCAGTCATCAAAATAGACATTGTCTCAAAAAATGATTCTATTGAGTGTAAAGTATGGAATACAAAAAGTAAATTTCAGGGAGAAATCAACGATGAATATAAAGAAGGAATTGGTCTTTCGAATATCAAACGACAACTAAACCTTACTTATCCAGAATTGCACACAATCAAAATCAAAGAGGATGATTCATCGTTTAGTATTATCATCAAAATTGCCGTAAAATGAGTAAAATAAGGTGCCTTATAGTTGATGATGAACCACCTGCAATAGAACTACTAGAGCAATACATCGGGATGATTGATCATCTAGAAATAGTAGCGACTAGTCATAGTGGAGTTAAAGCTTTTGATCTATTAAAAGATACAAATGTTGATCTTATGTTCGTCGATATTAGAATGCCAGTTTTAAATGGGATTGATTTTATTAAGACACTCAAAAATCCGCCGGCAGTCATATTAACTACGGCTTATAGAGAATATGCGCTTGATGGATACGACTTGGATATAGTCGATTATCTTCTCAAACCGATCTCGTTTGATAGATTTCTCAAAGCAATCGATAGATACAGGAATAGAGCTAAGGAATCTAAGACTGTGACTGAAGCAAAATCGATAAAAGAGATTGAACATGTTTTTTTCAATGTAAATAGAACACATCATAAAGTATTGTTGGCAAACATTCTATATGTAGAAAGCTTGAAAGATTATTCTCGGATTCATCTCAAAGACGCCAAAGCCATTGTTGTTAAGGGAAATATTGGAACCACTCTAAAACATTTAGACTCAAATCAATTCCTAAGAATTCATCGGTCGTATGCTATTTCTCTAAAACACGTACAGTCTTATAACCAATCCGAAATAGAAATTAATGGAACAAAACTCCCAATTGGGAATAGTTATAGGAAAGGATTGGAAGGGAAAATGGGATGATCCATTTTAATTGTTTTATGTTGTTTTTTTTGGTTCTAAGTATCGTTTTTTGATGTTGAATTGAAAAATAGACCAACGCTTTCCTGTTGTCATTTGTAGTAATGCAATCGAAATCGTGACAATTATTAACGGTCATAGATAATATTAATATCCAATTCAAAATTATTTCACGCAATTTTATTTTCAATCTAATCATTTGTTAATCAGATAGTTATTAATTATATTGATTCGTTCATTCAAATATAATAATAGCTAATATTACGTTTTTAGTTGCATAACTATATTTATAGTTATATATTTGCTTTCATAGTTGAATAATTCAAAACACACTGTTATGGAGAAACTTACAAAAGCGGAGGAAGAAATAATGGTTCTGATCTGGGAGAAAAAAGCATGTACGGTCAGTGATCTAATAAAGGAAATGAAGGATCCCAAACCAGCTCATTCTACAATATCATCATTCATACGTATACTCGAGAAAAAAGGATACGTAGACCATAAGGCATACGGCCGTACCTACGAATATTTCCCAGTAGTAGAGAAAGCTGATTACAGCAAAGGGCGGTTATCAGGATTAATCTCTGATTTTTTTGGAGGATCGGTTGATGAATTGGTCTCTTTTATTGTCAAAGAAGATAAGATGAGTATCAATGAGATGCAATCCTTATTGGACAAGATTAAGAATGATGACGAATAATACAGATAAGACAACCCAGATATCACGGACTACCTTTTTAATAAATAAACCTTACTAATATGATCACTTATCTAATAAACGTATCAATCGCTTGGATGATCTTTTTTGTGCTCTACAAAGCATTATTAGAAAAGGAAAAGTACTTCAAACTGAATCGTATATATCTTTTGTCCTCGCTTGTGTTAGGATTAATACTTCCGTTGATTTCGTACTTGCCAACTGAAGAAATAGCCACACTACCTGCGCTCACAACTCAAATAGGTGAGGTGTACCA
>CALKXE010000171.1 GCA_938003955.1 uncultured Saprospiraceae bacterium
TATAAACAAGTATGTAGATTTAGAAAGTTTTAAGATAAATTTCTACACAAATAAAGACCTCCCGAAAAATATATTTGAAGATCCAGAAAATTGGTTTTATGATACTTCTCCATATGAATGGTATGATATTGCTGTAAAGGCCGCCAAAAAAACACAGTATACCAATAGTGCCAATATTGTAAAGACGATGACTGGTATGAAGTCAATGTTGACTGAAATTAATCAGCTAAGATTTGATCTCGATAATAGTATCATAGATAAGGACTTGACAGATACGGTTCAACTCAATAAAGTCTATGAACACTTAGAAAGAGGAGTAAGGTTATATGATAACTTCTATAAACTTCACAAACAACTTACGTCGGATGTTGGAGTAGCGTTTCAGACAGTAAAACCGACGGCTTCCGAGGTACAGTTTCCAAAACTATACGAAGCGATGGTCAAAGTTTACCTAAGTACAAAAGACATATTATTGTCTGTTAGAAATAAAGAGGATGAAAAATTAGATGCACAGATGGAGTTTCAGAAATCATCTGTAGATGCATTCAAACAATTAAACTTGGCTAGTTTCGGCTCCACAAGACTTACAAGTAGAAAAGTACAAAGTATAAAGAAGAACCTCGAAGAACAGGGGGCTCTGTCTATCAATTCAATAAAGACTTTTTACAATACGGCTGAAGTAGTAGAAGAATATAAGCAATATGGTAAGTTTTATTATTACTATAATTCTGACTTGATTAATAAGTACAACCGATATGGAAACGGCATTGTTTTCGAATTGAATAATTTGGTTTCTTATCTTGACATACCAGTATTACTTTTCACAGAATTGCCACATTATTTCAAAGTAATTTATCCTAAAAAGTTGGAAAAAATAGACTACCTCACAGCTTCTGATGCTAAGATTACACGCTTGCCTACGATGCTTAAGGACAGAGAAATACAGATGAGTACTAGAAAAATAAAAGTGGATAGTCTCAAATTCGAAGTCTCTCTTTATGATCATATGATAGAGGATGGGGACGTAATATCATTGAATTTTAATGGAGACTGGATAGTAGAAAAAATGGCACTTACTGCTGAAAAAAAGAAATTGAAATTAATGCTCAATAAAGAAGGTAAGAACTACTTCATCCTTCATGCTGATAACGTAGGTAGAAGGCCGCCAAATACAATGGCAGTAGACTACTATTATAGAGGATTTAAAAAACAGATCATATTAGAGTCTAACTTAAATGTAAGTGAGATGATAGAAATTGAATATGTGAATGAATAATATAATTGCTATTTCGTTAACGTTACGAAATGTAATTAACCAACTCAAAAAACTAAATTAGTTGAGTCTTATACTCCAAGGCATATTATTAGGATTGACGCTAGCAATACTGCTAGGGCCTATTTTTGTTACGATTACCCAATTAGCGATTGAAAAAGGAGCGCGAGCGGGTATGGTAGCAAGTTCAGGTGTATGGGTGAGTGATTTCATAATCATTACACTTTGCTTTCTGTTTGTCCAGAAAATCAATACATTAGTTCAAGATGTCACTTTTACTTATTGGATAGGGTTGTTAGGGGGTTTTATACTTATGGTATTTGGCTTAGTTGCTTTTTTTAAAGAAAGTAAAATAGAATTCAGTCAAACCAAACATTCTACAAACGACTATATTAGTTTTTGGACTAGGGGTTTTTTGGTAAATACAGTGAATCCTTTCACTTTCGTTTTTTGGATTGGAGTGATATCAACATATGTGATCAAAGAAAAAATTACCAATATAGAAGCGATTATTTTCTTTACATCTATAATGTCTGTGATTATGATATCTGATACTGCAAAGGTATTCTTAGCAAAAATGATAAGGACAAAACTAAGACAAGAACACTTTAATATTTTTACAAAAATAGCGGGAGTTGGACTTATTGTTTTTGGTATAGTATTACTAGCAAAAAGTCAAGTATTCTAAAGTAATTTTATAATAATGAAACAGATGTTGATAAGTAATATTTAAAATAGTGCCCTCGAAATAGGCTATTAGTTTTGTCATAATCATGTCCGCCAATATGTCACCTAAATATCCTTGGTATAAATTATGTACAATACTATTTGGACTTACTATCTTTGTAAGCCAATTACCATAAAAAATAGATAATAATCGGTTTGCCGAACAAAATAAATATCCATGTTTAAAATATTCAAGAATCTCTTTGGTACCAAGTATGATCGTGACGTAAAGCTTTATTCTCCTATAGTAGAGGTGATAAACAAGCATTTCGCTACATACGAGAATATATCTAATGACGACCTAAGAAATAAAAGTGTCGAATTCAGAAAAAGGATAGCTGATCACTTAGCCGGAATCAATTCTGATATAGATGCATTGAATGATCAGTCTGCCAATGAGACAGACCTCAATCAAAAAGAGGAACTTTTTAACAGAATAGATGAGATTAAGAAAGATAGAGATAAGCATCTAGAAGAAGTACTGAAAGAAATCTTGCCGGAAGCGTTTGCTGTGGTGAAAGAAACTGCTAAAAGGTTCACGAATAATGAAACAATGGTAGTCACAGCTACAGAGCACGATCGTGAATTAGCTGCCAAGAAGAACTATGTAATCATTGATGGAGATAAGGCAATATATCAGACGTCTTGGTTAGCGGCAGGAGGTGAAGTGTCATGGAATATGGTCCACTATGATGTGCAGCTTATTGGAGGTATGGTACTTCATGATGGTAAAGTAGCGGAGATGCAGACAGGAGAAGGTAAGACGTTAGTCGCTACCTTACCGGCATATCTTAACGGTCTGACCGGACAAGGTGTACACGTAATTACAGTAAATGATTATCTAGCCCGAAGAGATAGTGAATGGGTAGGACCTATATTTGAGTTCCTATTATTGACGATTGACTGTATAGATAAGTATAGGCCACACTCAGATGGAAGAGTAAAAGCATATAAGGCTGATATAATCTATGGAACGAATAACGAGTTTGGTTTTGATTATCTAAGAGATAATATGGTAAAGTCAGCCTCGGAGATGGTGCAAGGTAAACACCATTATGCCATGATTGATGAGGTGGATTCTGTATTGGTTGATGATGCGAGAACGCCTTTGATCATATCAGGACCGGTACCAGAAGGGTCAGAAGAACAAGAATACCAAGAGTTAAATCCAAAGGTCAAAAACCTAATGGATGAACAAAAGAAGTTGGCTACGACATATTTAGCGGATGCTAAAAGGCTGATTAAAGAAGGAAGAGATGGAGTAGAAGAAGGTGAAGGAGGGATAGCACTATACAGAGCACACAAAGCACTACCAAAATACAGACCTCTTATTAAATTTTTGAGTGAAGAAGGTATAAAAGTCCTCATGCAGAAGGCTGAAAACCATTATATGCAGGAGCAAAATAAGCATATGCATGTTGTTGATGCTCCATTGTTGTTTACAATTGATGAGAAAAACAGAAATGTAGAATTAACGGATAACGGAATCGATTTCTTATCAAGAGGAGAGAATGATCCTAACTTTTATGTGATGCCGGATATCGCTACAGAGATGCAGATGCTAGCCGATAGAGAGGAAGCAGACGGAACTAAATATAAAGAAGAAAAAGAGACATTAATAAATGATTATTCTATCAAGAGTAGAAGATTGCACTCGGTCTCTCAATTGTTAAAAGCTTACACACTATTCGAAAAAGATAATGAATATGTAGTAATGGACGGTGCGGTAAAGATCGTAGATGAATCTACAGGTCGTATGATGGAGGGTAGAAGATACTCTGACGGACTTCACCAGGCATTAGAAGCAAAAGAAAATGTAGAGTTAGGTGATATCACTCAGACATATGCAACGGTAACATTGCAGAACTACTTTAGAATGTATCACAAACTGTCAGGTATGACAGGTACTGCCGAAACGGAAGCAGGTGAATTCTGGGAAATATACAAATTGGATGTAGTAGTAATACCTACAAATAGACCAATTGTAAGAGACGATAGAGATGACTTGATTTATAAAACTGCAAGAGAAAAATTCAATGCAGTAATTGATGACATTATACATCTTACTGGTCAAGGAAGACCTGTACTTGTGGGTACGACATCTGTAGATATTTCAGAGTTGCTAAGTAGAATGCTGAACCTCAAAGGTATCAAACACAATGTACTGAATGCGAAGCAACACCAACGAGAAGCGGACATTGTAGCTGAAGCAGGAAGACCAGGAAATGTAACTATTGCCACAAATATGGCAGGTAGAGGAACAGATATCAAGCTTACGGACGAAGTGAAAGCTTCAGGAGGTCTAGCTATTGTAGCTACAGAAAGACATGATTCTAGACGTGTAGATAGACAATTAAGAGGTAGAGCTGGTAGACAAGGAGATCCAGGGTCTTCACAGTTTTATGTGTCACTAGAAGATAACTTGATGCGTCTTTTCCAATCGGAAAGAATTGCTGGTTTAATGGATAAGATGGGTCATGTAGAAGGTGAGGTGATCCAAGCCGGAATGGTTACAAAATCTATTGAAAGAGCTCAGAAAAAAGTAGAAGAAAATAACTTTGGAATAAGAAAGAGACTTCTTGATTATGATGATGTAATGAACATCCAAAGAGAGGCAATCTATGAAAAAAGAGACCATGCACTTCATGGGGATAGATTATCTGTAGATCTGAATAACATGTTCGAAGGTTTGACAGAATCTATCGTAATGGATAATCGTCATGCAGGCAACTATGATACATTCAGAAATGACTGTATGACAATGTTAAGTATAGATCCTGAGGTTACCGATGATGAGTTCAGAAGTATGAATGAGGATCGATTGGTTGATAAATTCATGATTGAGGTATCTAATGCATATCAAAGAAAATCAGAGATGATTAACAGAGGTATGCTTCCGGGTTTCATACAAACAAAAGAGTCTCACGGTGATAGATATAAGAGAATAGCGATGCCATTTACTGATGGAAGATCAAAGCCACTCAATATATCTGCTGATCTTAATGAAGGAATAGCAACAGAGGGGAAATCAATCATGACTGATATCGAGAAGGCTGTAACATTGGCTCTTATCGATGACAATTGGAAAGAGCACCTTAGATCTATGGATGAATTGAAAGATTCTGTTCAGTCTGCCTCTTTTGAGCAGAAAGATCCATTGGTTATCTATAAAATGGAAGCATATAAGCTGTTCGAGCAGTTAATCTATAAGGTTAATAGAGATGTGATCTCTTATCTTATGAACGGTAAAATCGTAATAGCTTCACAACAAGAAGAGCTTAAAGAAGCGAAAGTCCAGAAGACTGACCTTACAAATGTAAGAACAAGTAGATCTGAGCAAGCTATGAAAGAAGCTGCAGCGAATGCAGGTAGGCCACAACGGCAGAAAGTTGAAACGTTTAAAAGAACCGAAAAGAAGGTTGGTAGAAATGAACCTTGTCCTTGTGGAAGTGGTAAGAAATTTAAGCAATGTCATGGGAAGTAGAAGATGTTGGTACTGATTTTTTGAGTACTAGATATAATATTGAAGATTAGAAAATAGGATCGGCTTGCCAAACTTACGAAGATTGGCAAGCCGACTTTTATTAAATTATGAGTCAACCATCAACAAACATGGATAATAAAAAATACGCAAAACTACTTCTTGATTATTGCCTAGAAATAAAGACGGGTCAAAAATTATATATCAAAAGTACTACCCTTGCCGAACCTCTTATTCGTGAGTTGTTCCGAGAAGCAACAAAAATTGGAGCTCATACAGTTGTGGATATGGCTTTCGAGGGCCAGAATAAGATATTTTTAGATAATGCAGATATTGATCAGTTATCTTTTGTTTCTCCAAACCATAAAGAGGCAATGAATGAATTTGATGCGTATCTTTATATTAAAGCACCATTCAATCTAAGAGAGGATCAAAATGTAGATGGTGAGAAGAGAAAGAAGAGATCGGAGGGATTAAAAGAAGTAAGTCAGGCGTATTTTACGAGAACAGCAAGTGGGGATATGGTTCGATCACTATGTCTGTACCCTACTCAAGCCAGTGCACAAGAAGCGGGCATGAGTTTGGAAGAATATACTGATTTTGTTTATCGAGCATGCAATCTACATCTGGATGATCCGAAATCAGCATGGCTAGAAAGAAGAAAAAATCAACAGGCGATTGTTGATCATTTAAATACGGTAGACGAGGTAAGGTACGTCGGTACAGGAACAGATATCACATTCTCTACCAAAGGCCGAACGTGGATAAATTCAGATGGGCGTACAAATATGCCATCAGGAGAAGTATTCACCGGACCTGTGGAAAACACAGTGAATGGTGTTGTTCATTTTTCTTATCCGTCTATTTTTATGGGCGTAGAGGTTCAAGGTATAACACTAGAAGTAAAAGATGGAGTTGTCGAAAAATGGAGCTCTGAGAAAGGAGGAGAAATTTTAGACCAGGTATTTGAAATAGATGGTGCTAGAATGTTTGGTGAAGTCGCAATAGGTACCAATTACAACATTCAAATCCCTACGAAGAATATACTCTTTGATGAAAAAATCGGAGGTACTATTCATATGGCAGTAGGTCAATCATATAAACAGACTGGTGGATTGAATAACTCAAGTATACACTGGGACATGATTGCAGAGATGAAAGACGGCGGTCAAATATTTACGGATGGAAAGTTGATCTATGAATCTGGCAGATTTTTAGAGTTTGATATTTGATATGACGTACTTTTCTAAAGTATTCTTCTATTTCAGTAAAACGCACGTGCTAATGTGAGTAATTAGCAAAACAGAAGACAGCTTGTAGGTAATATTTAGCGAATCAGAAAGGAGAAAGTATTTGTTGTTATTCATAAATCTCGAATATGGCATTAACTCTTTTAAGCCAAAATCTTATCTTCGTAAGATGAAAAAAGCACTTGTTACGGACTATGTCCATCCATCACTTATATCAGGATTAGAAGAACGAGGATACTCGGTAGATTATGAAACTTCTATTGATATGTCGGTGCTACCAACAATTATACATAAGTATGAAGTCGCTGTTATTAATAGTAAGATTAAAATGTTTTCTGAACTGATAGACAAGGCTACTCAACTGAAGTACATATGTAGATTAGGCTCTGGACTTGAAATAATCGACCTAGAATATGCGGCCAAAAAAGGAATCCATGTAATCAATACTCCTTCAGGAAATAACAATGCAGTCGCGGAGCACGCTATGGGTATGTTGCTGTCACTTGCCAATAATCTGATCCAAGGGGATAAGGAAGTTAGAGATTTTCAGTGGAACAGAGAACTCAACCGTGGATGGGAATTGAAGGGTAAAACAGTCGGAATAATCGGATTTGGACACACGGGTAGTCAATTTGCAAAAAAAATGTCGTCTTGGGAACTTGAGGTTATTTCGTACGATAAATATCGTAAAGAATATGGGTCAGAATGGGACTTTGTGGAGCGAGTTGCTCTAGAAGACATTTTAAATCGATCAGATATCTTATCATTGCATTTACCATTGACAGAGGAGGTAATTCACTTAGTCAATGAAGAATTTATCAACCGATGTAAAGACAGGGTGATTATTTTGAATACCTCAAGGGGCAAAGTCATAAAAACTATCGATCTCGTTAAAGCACTAGAAAACGGAAAAGTCGGTGGGGCATGCCTCGATGTTTTTGAAAATGAAAAACCACATACCTACTCACATAGTGAGACAAATACTTATACTAGACTGAATGCTCTGCATAATACTGTCCTCAGCCCACATGTAGCTGGTTGGACACGCGAATCATTAGCAAATATTGCTAAGGTGATGTTAAAAAAGTATGATGCACTATTAGAGATTTAAGTGTTTGTAATGGAAAATTAGTTAAAAGGCTAATAAGTGAATAAAACTACAATTCGAATCACAGACTCTATAAAAGACAGTAGTTTAAGGGAGAAACACTGAAAATAAAGATGATAAGCTGTTTCGAAGAAGACATTTGTGAGGAAAAATTATTTTGTATCTAAAGCTTAATTGCGTAACATTGCGACTTTGTTAATTTTCTCTTAACGCTAGAGAAGTATAAGGTATGTAATTAATCAATAGATACTTTATTAAACATATTGAAACATGAAAAGAATTCTACTATTATTTGTGTTGTCTTGTATATCTATTACAGGTATGCTTGCACAGACATCATTAGAAGGGAAAGTAACGGATGCAGCTTCGGGAGAGGCTATATTATTTGGTACTGTAGCTTTATATAAAAATGATGTACTCATCTCAGGAACAGAAACGGACTTGGATGGTAATTATTTTTTCTCTAACCTCGATCCGGGAACATACGATATTGAGTCTAGCTATATTGGCTATACTGCTCAACGTCAGGTTGGTGTTGTTGTCAATGCAGGTCGTACAAATAGACTTGACTTCAGTATTTCGGAAGGTGTATTAATAGACGCTGTACAAATTGTAGCGTATAAAGTGCCTTTGATCGAAATTGATAATACAACTAGTGGAGCTACGGTTACTGCTGAAGCAATACGATCATTGCCTACTAAAAATGTAAATGCAATTGCAGCAACTACTGCAGGTATAGCATCTACTGATGGTGGAGCTATCTCAATAAGAGGATCTAGATCTAATGGTACTGCATACTACGTAGATGGAGTAAGAGTAACTGGATTGATACCTCAGTCAGAGATCGATCAAATGCAAGTAATTACTGGTGGTGTAGAAGCAAAGTATGGTGACCTTGTCGGTGGAGCCATTTCATTGACATCAAAAGGACCATCATCTAAATTTTCTGGAGGATTAGAAGTAGAGTCTTCAGAATACCTAGACGGATATGGTTATAACCTAATAGCAGGTAACGTTAGTGGACCAATACTAAAGAAGGATGATGGAACATCTATATTAGGGTATAGGTTTTCAGGACAATATAGAGATATAGCTGATAACTTTCCAGTAGCTGGCGGAGTATACAGGGCATCTGAAGATTTGATTAGAGAATTAGAAGCTAATCCTACGCTTACTATTGGAGAGTCTCAATTTCCTTCATTAGAAGGGATTTCAAATGAAAGCGAACAAAGACCAGAATTGGTAAAAGCAAGACCAAATCAAGGATTACAAGATCTTGCATTAACGGGTAAGTTGGATGCTAGATTATCTGATAATATAGATATTACGCTTTCAGGTTCTTATGATAATGCAACTAATCAGTTTACTCCAGGTTTAGAAAATGGAGGAGGTAACGGTGAAGCATATCAATTGTTAAACTGGACAAGAAATCCTTTTCAATATACTGATGGATATAGAGCTAATTTGAGATTCAGACATAAGTTAGGTAGACAAGGAAAATCAGATGCTGATGCGACTGATGAAGAAAAGGCATCATTTAATACACCTATTAGAAACTTGTATTACACACTTCAAGGATCATTTGAGAGAAGAAGCAATAGAAGAGAAGATCCAATACACAAAGAAAACTTATTCAATTATGGGTATTTTGGAGAAACTCCATTGTCGTGGACTCCAAATTCTGGTATTGTAAATGATACTGCGACTTACCAAGGTAATGTAGATAACCTCATACAGCTTCCTTTTGGTGGATTTTTTGGCCATTTAGGATACGCAGAAAATGAAGGAGATTTTATTGCAAATACAGAAATCAATCCAATACTTTCTCAGTATAATAATATCAATGGATTCCTTCAGGTAGAGACATCAGATCCTTGGGGATTATATAATAATGTAGGAAGAGTTTATAATAGTTTTGGAAAAGGAGAAAATGATATCCTTTCTATAAATGTTACGAGTGGATTTGATTTTCTACCGGGTGGATCTAAAAAAGGAAGACACAGTATTCAGTTTGGTTTCTTGTACGAACAAAGAACAAATAGAAACTGGAGTGTAGATCCAAATGGTTTATGGGATCTAGCAAGATCTTCAGTAAACAATCACATCAATGGTATTGATGGAAATAATGTACTGTCAGTAGATTCTATAATGATACAAGGAGTTATGCAACCATATGAAATATATGCTCCTGCTATTACAATTAATGAGGACAACAAGTTTTACAGAAAGGTAAGAGATATTACAGGTGATGAATTGATTGACTATGTAAATATCGATGGAATCGATCCTAATTTGCTAACACTAGACATGTTTTCAGCAGCGGAACTTACGAACCAAGGATTAGTTAATTACTATGGATATGATTATTTAGGAGAGAAATTAACTGGGAATGTTCAGTTCGATGACTTCTTTACTAGTAAAGATGCTGATGGGGTTAGAAATTTTGCGTCAGCAGCATTTAATCCTATTTATGGTGCAGCTTATATTCAGGATAAGTTTTCATTTAGAGATATCATCTTTAGAGTAGGAGTTAGAATGGATTATTACGATGCAAATACAAAAGTATTGAAAGATCCATATTCATTATATGAAATAAATTCTGCAGAAGAGTTCTTTGCTACAAATACAGATCAAACTCAACCGGGAACAGTTGATGATGACTATAAAGTATACTTAGAAGGTGACAGATCTACAAACGTTGTAGGATATAGGCAAGGAGACAATTGGTTCTTACCTGATGGTACTTCAGTTTCTGGTGGTAATGTTTTATTTGGTGGAGGATTAGTATACCCATCTATTAAAAACCCAGATGCTCCATCAATCAAGACAGAAGAATTTGATACGAATAGATCATTTGAGGATTACGAACCACAATTGAACTTCATGCCTAGATTGGCATTCTCATTCCCTATTTCGGATGAGGCAGGTTTCTTTGCTCACTATGATGTATTATACCAAAGACCAACAACTAATACAATACAGACGGCAGTAGATTATTTCTACTTCGAAAGAGCATCTGGTAATTTACTTAATAATCCGAATCTTAAGCCAGTAAGAACAATTGATTATGAGGTAGGTTTTCAACAAAAGTTAACTAATTCTTCAGCGATGAAAATTTCAGCTTATTATAAAGAGCAGAAAGATTTAATACAAGCTAGAGTTTATGCTAACCTTCCTGCACCAGTTAACTCTTATGAGTCTTATGGTAACTTGGATTTTGGAACTACAAAAGGATTCTCTTTCTCTTATGATAGAAGAAGAACTAGTAATCTACAATTATCGGCAACGTACACATTACAATTTGCTGACGGATCAGGATCAGATGCCAATTCATCAAGAGGTATTAATAACAGAGGTATTATAAGAAACTTGATTCCACTTTCATTTGATGAGAGACACAGAATTACTGCTGTAGTTGATTATAGGTACGGATCTGCAAAAACGTATAATGGTCCAAAAATAGGTGATATTAACTTGTTTGCAGACGCAGGAATAAACTTCAATATCTCGGCTATATCAGGAAGACCGTACACTAGAAGAAATGCGGTAAGACAGTTCAGTGGAGCCGGATTTAAAGGAGCAATCAATGGATCAAGACTTCCATGGACATTCAATATGGACATGAGAGTAGATAAGAGGTTTGCAGTGAATGTAACTTCTGAAAAGAAAATGTTCTTCAATGCATACCTAAGAGTACAGAATGTATTTGATATTAGAAACGTAAGAAATGTATTCCCATTCACTGGTGATCCTGAAGATGATGGATACTTGATCTCTAGTTTTGGTACAGATACTGTTGATCAGATCAATAGTCAGAACAGAAGTGAAGAATCTTATTTAGCGGCATATAACTGGAGATTAGATTCATTTTCAAATTTCACGCTACCTAGAAGAATATATTTAGGTTTAATAATGGATTTCTAAAAGTTAATTCTCGAAATAATAGAATATATAAATTATCTAAAATAGATAGATATGAAAATTAAAACAAGAATATTATTTATAGCAGCATTGCTCTTTTCCATTGTTACAATGGAAGCAAGGAATAATCCTGGGCAGCTAAAACAGATGACAGACAAAGTACAGTTTTCGTCTGCAAGAATGAATTGTCAGCCGGCACAAGCCAATACTGATCTTGAAATCAACAACGTTAGAGCAAGGCTTCTAACAGGAGGAGATATCTGGTGGAACAAAGAAGATGGTAGATATATAGTACCAAAACCAGCACCAGGATTTGATGAAGTATCTTCGATATTTGCAGGTGGTGTATGGATCGGTGGTGTAGATCCTAACGGATCATTGAAATTGGCTGGGGTGCAATATGCACAAGGAGCCAATACAGATTGGTATCCAGGACCTTTGGATGATGAAGGTCAAACAGACGCAACAGTTTGTGAAAACTGGGATCAATTTTTCAGTGTAAAAGGTGCAGATATATTAAAACATATTGCAGCATTCGATGCAGGTGAAGATGTTTTTAACTGTGATGATGTTGCTGAATCTATCAAATATTGGCCTGGGAAAGGTAACCCATATTGGAATGAAAGATTCACTTTTGATATACCTCTTCAGAACTTAGCTGATTTTTGGGATGAAGATGGGAATGGTCAATATGACCCTTGTCAGGGTGATTTTCCAGTTATAGATATAGTAGGTTGTGAAGCTGAAAATAGAGCTTCGGCAAGAGAGTTATTGCCTGATGAAGTTGTATTTTGGTTATACAATGATAATGGTGGGGTGCATGGGCTTACGAATGCAACAGCTATCCAAATGGAAGTACAAGTACAAGCTTTCGGATATGCGACCAATGATGAGGTAAATGATATGACATTCTACAGATACAAGTTGATTAACAAAGCAACAGATGATATTAGAGATTGTTATTTTGCGATGTGGGTAGATCCAGATTTAGGTTGTGATGAAGATGATTTTATTGGATGTGATATAGAAAGAAGTCTTGGTTATGTTTATAATGAGGATGCTACTGATGGTAACCCTGGGATAGAATGTCCTAGTGGAGCATTGACATATAAGAATGATGTTCCAATTTTAGGAATTGATTATTTCAGAGGACCACAGTCTCCAAGAAAATTCTGTAGAGATGAGAATGATGAAATTATATTTGATGAGGAAGGAAATAAATGCCTAGAAGAAGTAGAAATAGGAACTGGAGAAGGTGATACATTGATAGAATTAGGAATGACTTCTTTTACATATCAAAATAGAGGTGTAAGTAATCCAGCGGCTGCAACTACGGATCCTAACCAAGATTTTGAATTTTACAATATATTAAGAGGTCTATGGGCTGATGGTACTGCGGTAACACGTGGAAATTCAGGATTTGATCCAGCATCAACAGATACTGTTAGGTATGTATTCCCTGCCACTCCTGACGATGGAAACGGATGGTCAATGTGTACAGCTGATCTTCCATTTGATGATAGAAGAACTGTACAGGCTACAGGACCACTATTACTTCAGCCTGGTGCTAAGAATGAGTTGATTATTGGTGCGGTATTCGTACCAAGTATTTCTTACCCATGTCCTAGCATAGATAGGTTACAGTTTGCAGATGATTTAGCACAAGCATTATTTGACAACTGTTTCGATATTACAGATGGTCCCGATGCGCCGGACATGTATGCCGTAGAGTTGGATAGGCAATTAGTATTAATGTTATCTAACGATAGTATCGAAGTAGAGTCTAATAACGCTAGAGAAGAATATTTAGAGACAGATCTACAAGCTCCTAAAGGAGAAATGGATTCTCTTTATAGGTTTGAGGGATACAAAATTTATCAATTAGCTAACCCGAATGTATCTGTTCAGCAGTTAGACGACATAGAGCTTTCTAGATTAATCAGACAAGTAGATGTTAAAAATGGAGTTGATGAAATATACAATTGGTCATCAGTACCAAACCCGGATATTAGTCAACCTCCAGTTTGGATTCCTGAAAGACAAGTAGATGGCGCGGATGATGGTATTAGGCATTCATTCAATGTAACTGTAGATCAATTCGCAAATGGTGATAGAGTACTTATTAACCACAAAAACTACTACTATACTGTATTAGCATATGCTTATAATAACTATAAGCAATTTGACTTGTCAGAAGCGGAAGGAGACGATAAAGGACAGAACAAGTCTTATCTTGAAGGAAGACGTAATCAAGATGTTTACACTTTCACTCCAAGACCTGTAGTATATAAAGAATTACAAACGGCATATGGACAGGAAGCGGCTGTAACAAGAATACAAGGTGTTGGTACTGGACAGAATGCATTAGTATTGGAAGACGGTACAATGGAATCAATCTTAGATGGATCAATAGAATTGGGTTCATTTGGTATTGATGGTGTTGATTTACCTCAATTGAGCTACAGAGCTGGTAATGGTCCAATAAATGCTACAGTAATTGATCCATTGAATGTTAAGGATGGTTCATATAGATTGGAAATAATCGGAGAATTTGATGATGCAAAATTAGATCCTAAGATTATGTTAGGTGAAGA
Source organism: uncultured Saprospiraceae bacterium (assembly GCA_938003955.1). Classification (GTDB taxonomy): domain Bacteria; phylum Bacteroidota; class Bacteroidia; order Chitinophagales; family Saprospiraceae; genus CAJXUU01. Next base: position 14,354 of record CALKXE010000171.1, read on the forward strand.
TGAAGAAGGTAATGCATTTGCACAAAATGGAGGACGATGGGTATTAACAAATACAACAACAGGAGAAGTTATTGCTTCTGAAAAATCTATCGAACAATTAAATGAGCAAATCATATATGGAGAAGGATTTTCAGTCTCCGTAAATCAAGTTGGAGAGCCAGGGAGTTTATTTGATGACTCAAATGGGGGTATTACTCAAGTATATGAATATCCTGAAGGTGACGAAGCTGTAGAATGGTTCAATGCTATACCTGCATTCTCTGGAACAGAAGTTATTATAGATGAAGATGAAGATTTATCAGTTAACCTATTTGCCTACACAAACAATGATGTTGAGGAAGATCCAAGTGAGTCTTTAACAACGATTGATGATGGATACTTTGTTCCAATGAGATCAACGAGATATGAAGTAGGAGCTGATACTGAGTTCTATATTACTCCATCGTGGAAAGAAGATTTGGACAAGACGTTCAATCCTATCCCAAGTCAAAATAAGTTACAATTTAGAGACTTGAACAATGTTAATATTGTATTCACTAGTGATAAATCTAAGTGGAGTGAATGTATTGTAGTAGAATCTGCAGTTAATGAATATGAAGATTTCGGATTAATTACAAACGGTGAAGCGGAACAATTTGACTTAAGACAGTCACCTTCTATTGATGAAAATGGACAGGAAACTGGCGCTCTCGATGAAGATGGTGATATTGAACTTGGTAAGAGTTATTTCCCTGGATATGCAATTGATGTTGAAACAGGAGAAAGGTTAAATATCTTCTTTGGCGAAAACTCAATATTTACAGCTGAATACGATTCATTAATTACTAGTATTTCTCAGCAGAATTTTAGTTATAATACTGGTAATGGTGATGACCTAATATGGAATCCAAGTACAGAATTATTTGCAACTGGAGGCTTGGGTAATGATAATACTGCGGAAGCAAGCGTATACAATGCATACATTGGAGGTCAGCACTTTATTTACGTAACTCGCCAACCTTATGATGGTTGTGAAATACTATATGACAAATTCAAAAGTGGTAGTGCGTCTAAAAACATTGACGGAGTATCTGTCATAACTTGGACAGCAATGCCTTTGCCAATGGAGCCATTATTATCACTTGATGAAGGTCTTATTCCAAGTGAACTTATTGTAAGGTTAAGAGTACAAAATGGGTATAACAAGGAGCTTGATCTTGATAATCCTGAGGGCTCAAATAAATTTGTAGGTATAGGTGCATTACCAGTATATGAGTTTGCTTTTGGAAATGTAGAAGCTAAAGATATAGAGGAAGCTGAATTTTCTAATGCATTGGATAATGTACAGATTGTACCAAATCCATACTATGCATATTCTGCATATGAGCAAAATCAGTTTGAGAATATTATAAAGGTTACAAATCTACCAGCCAGAGCGGTGGTTACTATTTATACACTTGATGGTAAATTTATACAGCAATTTGATAGGGATGCAATGCCAATAATAAATGATGGAAGTAACCCGGCACTAGCGCAGAGTCAAGTTACTCCGGCGTTGGAATGGAACCTAACAAATAATAAGGGGATACCTGTTGCGAGTGGTGTATACATATTCCATATTTCTGCTCCTACACTTGGAATAGAAAAATCAATTAAATGGTTTGGGGTTAATAGAAGATTTGACCCAACTGGATTGTAATAATTAATAAAAAAATGAAAATGCAGATGGTGTTAGTTTCTAATTCCATCTGCACTTAATCATAAAGCATATGAAAAAATATATTTACACACTAATAGTTATTTGTTTTGGTGGATTGACTGTATTTGCAGGAAATCCAGATAGACAAGGAGAAGCCGGAGCAGCGGAATTGTTGCTTAATCCTTGGGCTAGAAGTGCAGGTTTGCATTCTATGTCTACAGCTTCAGTATCTGGTATAGATGCGATGAGAATAAATGTAGCTGGCCTCAGTCGGATCAATGGTGGAGAATTCGTAGTTTCGAATACAAGACTTTGGGAAGGAAGTCAGATTGGAATAAATTCATTAGGATTTGTAACAAAAGCAGGAAGCAGCGGAGCATTTGCTGTTTCTCTTGTTGCTATGGATTTTGGTGCAATTGATGTTACTACTACTGCCCAACCAGGAGGTACAGGTGGAACATACTCACCTAGTTTTTTTAATCTAGGATTGGGGTATTCGTATACTTATGAGAATAAAATAAGTGTAGGACTTTTAGTAAGAGCTATTTCTGAAACTCTTCCTGATGTTTCAGCTGGTGGATTTGCAATAGATGCAGGTGTACAATACGTATCTGGTGATAGAGATGAATTCAAATTAGGTATAGCGCTTAGAAATATTGGGTCTCCAATGAAGTTTAGCGGAGAAGGTATAACTTTTAGAGCTGACGTTCTAGATAGTGATATTCCTTACCCAGTGACTGTTGAGCAGAGAGCTGAAGACTTCGAATTGCCATCATTATTGAACATTGGAATATCATATGATTTCTATTTCGGTGAAACGAACTACTTGAGAGCATTAGCAAATTTCACATCTAATGCATTTGCAAGAGATGATATCGGAGTTGGTGCAGAATTTTCATTTAGAAACATAGTAACATTGAGAGGAGCATATAAGCACGCTTTGGATTCTGATATAGATGAAAGAAATTTATATACTGGATTTGCTGGTGGTGTATCTATTGATGTACCTCTAAAGAGAGCAGAAAATAGAGTAGTGGGTATCGATTATGCATACAGAACTACTAATCCTTTTAGTGGAACTCATAATTTCTCTCTTAGATTCGGATTCTAAGGATATCTTATAAAAGATAAAAATTAGTTACTTTTGTAACTATAACGATACAGAACGTTTCTACTTTTATAAGTAGAAGCGTTTTTCGTATTATAGTATTGGGGTTTTATTTACATCAATACAGTTCTCATAACAGGCACTTACTAAAGTGCAACATTGAAATAAATAAAAAATAGATTATGGCAATATCTTATATGAGTCAGGAAGGATATGATAAGCTAAGAGCTGAGCTTGAGCATATGAAAACTAAGGGTCGAGAAGAAGTTTCTGCAGCTATAGCTGAGGCACGAGATAAAGGTGACCTTTCTGAAAATGCAGAATATGATGCAGCAAAGGATGCTCAAGGGTATCTAGAAATGAGAATCAATGAAATGGAGAAGGTAATGGCTAATTGTCGAATTCTCGATAAGAGTCAACTAGACGGTTCTCAGGTTACTGTTATGTCGACAGTTAGGATTAAAAATAAAAGAAACGATAAAGAGGTAACATACACTTTAGTTTCAGAAGCAGAGGCAAATCTGAAAGAGAAGAAAATATCGGTTACATCACCAATAGGAAGCGGATTACTTGGTAAAACAGTAGGTGAATTAGCTCAAGTATCTACTCCTACTGGGACGATAGATTTTGAAATTATGGATATAACCATCAATCTAGATTAGTATTTATGTCAGGGATATTTACTAAAATTATAGAAGGAGTAATTCCTAGTTATAAAATTGCTGAGAATGAAAATTACTATGCATTCTTAGATATTAATCCATTGGCAAAGGGACACACATTAGTAGTGCCAAAAATTGAAGTTGATTATATTTTTAATCTTGATGATGATACTTTGATTGGACTACATTTATTTTCAAAACGTGTTGCTAAAGCGATAGAAAGTATTATTGATTGTAAGCGAGTTGGTGTATTGGTAATAGGTACGGAAGTGCCTCATGCACATATACATCTAATTCCGTTCCAACAAGAGGTACAAATGGCAATTACAAGTGGTAAGCTATCACTGGATCCTAATGAAATGAAAGAGATCTCAGAAAATGTGTCAAAAGCATATAACGCAAGAAATACTATAAACGGGACTTTGGTTTTTGGGGCAAGTCTTAAGGATGAACGATACTCTAATAAGGCAATTAGAATGTTGCTTGACAATGACCATAACATTTTAGCAATTGGAGGTAGAAAAGGAGATGTTGAGGGTGTATCCATTATGACGGGTAATCCCGAATTATCAGGTGTTGACACAATCACCATGTACATGGGTGAAGACCGACAGCGGGATCATGAGGAGTATCTCTTATCTTTGAAGCCTAGACGTATAATCTTTAATCCAGGCGCTGAGAATAGAGGCTTTGCTATGAAAGCAAAAGAGCAAGGAATTTTAGTTGAAGAAGCTTGTACCTTGGTAATGCTAAGAACCGGACAATATTAGTTTAGGCTCATCGTGCAATCTTGATGCCTCAAAGTCAGTAACCTTTTACGAATCTAATTTATTATTTAATTTTTTTTAAAATTGTTTGTATACCTCTAGGAGAGCTTAGATTTATATCTAATTATTTAGGTTATACATTATTTTGTTCTTGGCGTAGACATTCACATTTTCCCTATTTTCATTGTGGCATATTTGTTGCCTTATAGATTTTATAAGTTATAGACAATTTTATCGTGATCTTAAGCTTCTATTGATTCGTGACATAATATGTTAAAACATACAAATGTTATTCATTTTTAATTAATAGACATCTAAAACACCCCGTTTGAAATTTATTAGGATCAAATAGGCGATAGTATTGTTTCTTAAAATAATTTATGTTTGGGCTTTACAATAAGCCTTGGCATAGTTATTTGAACACACCCAAAAAACCTATTTTATGCCTATTGTGTTTCAATACCACAAAAGTATTTTGTGCTGTCTTATTTTGTGTTTTTCAAGTTTTACTACACAGCTATATGCTCAAAATTCTGTTGACGGAATTGTTTGGCTAGATAGAAATGATAACGGTCAACAAGAACCTTCTGACTCTTTTCTTGATGGGATAAGGTTGGAACTTTATAATTCAAGTAGTCAGTTTGTAGCTTTTACATTTACAAACTCTAATGGTTATTATCAATTTTTAGATGTTTCCGACGGTACTTATTTTATTTTATCGGATTTGATTGATGGTCTTCAAGCTGTTGTGGTAAATTCTCAGAATTCTGATTCTTCTATTAATGCAAGTTTAAGATCACAAGAATTTATTTTGAATGGAAATAACACATCCGAATCTTTAGATGCAGGATATAGATCTTCAATCGTGTTAGTTGTTCCAAATCAACTTGATGTATGTCTGGGAGATGAAGTTTCAATTTCTGCAAATGTAATTGGAAATAGTGGACAGGTAACATATGATTGGAATAACAATGAATCTAACAACTCTAGTGTTAATATATTTACTGCCTCCAACAGCACAGAGATTACTTTAACTGTTTTTGATATTTGGGGTATTCCTATAACAAGAACTATTAAGGTTGATGTTTTTTCTGAATTGATAATAAAAGATTGTTTGAGCCAGGATGATTTTAATAATGAGGTTACTCATTTAAATTTAGATATATCACCAAGTCAGCCTGGGCCTAATATAGACATTGATTTGGATTTTTTAGGGTTAGTGGGTGGAGAGCGTATTATCAAGTACACACTGTTAGAAGGAATGGCATTTTCTTCATTGAATATTTCAGAATTGGGACTATTTGTTAGTAACTGCGTTGACTGTAAAACACTTACTGAAATTTGCTACTATTATCCTGATAATCAAGCTGTAAATCTTAGTGAATATGATTATACACAACTGAATGATATTGTAATTGATCAAGGAGATACAAAAGTAACTGTTATAGTTTCTGATGGCAATACAACGGCAAAAAGTTCTAATATTTTAAAAGCAAAAGGGCTGAATAATAAATTCAATTATAGATTTGAATATTCAGATTTCGAGAATATTGATATTATTGATTTAGATCATGTGGTATCCATTTGTTTTGAAGTAGAAACCTTAGAAGGAGGAAGTGACCTTTCACTCAGCGGAACAGTTTCGTGTGCGGAGATAGAGTGCAAAATAACTGTTCCTAAAACTATAGATATATGCTCTGGTGATTCTGCTGAGCTATCAGCGGAAAGCTCATGTGGTGATGAAGGATTACTGTACGTCTGGGATGGCGTTGGAATAGGAAATACTCAAACTGTTAGTCCTAGTTCAACGACTATTTATGACCTTGTGGTTTACGATCGTATAGGGTGTAGTCAAGCGCATAGTGTAATAGTAAATGTGAACCTTAATCCTGAAATACAATTAGAAGGAGATCTAAGTGTATGCAATGAGGAAGAAACAACATATAGTATTAATCATATCAGCGGTTTAGCGCCGTATACTTATCAGTGGAATATTGATGATAGCGGTGCTTCAGAATTGACGGTCATTATTAGTCAATCTACGACAATAGCAGTAACAGTAACAGATGCTAATGGATGCCATGCAGAGAAGTCTGTAGAAGTTACAGCACTCCAAAATCCAAAATTAGAACTCAGTGCAGAGCTTAGTGATTGTGATCTTTCTACAGGTAGTGTTTCATCGTTAGTTTCACAGGGTGATTCCCCTCATTTATACCAATGGTCAAATGGTGAGTCTACGAAAAACTTAATTAATGTGTCGTCTGGAACTTATGGTTTGACGGTAACAGACAACAATGGCTGTACAGTCGAATCGTCAATCTTTGTAGCAAACAATCCGTGTGCTGAACTTGGGAATTATGTTTGGGAGGATTTAAATTATAATGGGTTACAAGATGTAGGTGAAACTCCAATATTCGGAATGACTTTATACCTGAAGGATGTTATTGGAAACATTATTTCTGAGACAACTACTAACGAAACTGGTTTTTATTTGTTTTCTGACCTAGAATCGGGAGAGTATCAAATACAATTTTCAACGTTTGGAGATTTTGTTGTTACTAAACATCAGGAAGGAGGGGATAATGAAATAGATAGTGATGTTGATCCAGTGACTTTCATGTCAATGACTGTGAATCTTTCTGAAAACGAAAAGAACTATACAATAGACGGAGGTTTTTATAGACCTGGAAGTATCGGAGACTTTGTATGGAATGATATGGATAGCGATGGAGTCCAGGATAATGACGAACCAGGGATAGAGGGGCTAGCTGTAAAGTTATTAGACTGTAATAATACAGTTATAGATACTACATATACAGATGAAGAGGGTTTATATATGTTTATAGATCTAGTTCCTGGCGATTACAGTTTAGATTTTTGTGATACAGCAGGATTTATATTTACAGAACAATTTATAGGTTTAAGCAATAGTGATTCTGATGCTGATATGTCTACAGGTATGACCGAATGTAAAACCTTGATGAGCGGAGATGTATTAAAAGACTGTGATGCTGGATTAGTAGAATTGGCGACGATAGGCGATTATGTTTGGTTGGATACAAATGCAGATGGTGTTCAGGCATCAGAAGAACTGGGACTGGAAGGTATTTTACTGAGGCTGCATAGTTGCGATGGAATTATCTTGGCAACAACAACTACAGACGATACAGGATTTTATGAATTCGAAAATATAGAACCAGGAGACTACTATGTTTCAGGAGTTTATGGAGATGAGTATGAATTAAGTCCACAGAATATTGGACTAGATGATGAGCTAGACAGTGATTTCGGTTCAAATGGGCAAACGACATGTACAACACTTTTACCAGGAGAGGTAGACAACACTTTTGATTTAGGTTTATTTGAATTTGCAGCTCTTGGCGATTATGTATGGTGGGATAAAAACTTGAATGGTATACAGGATGAAGAAAGTTCATCATCTCTTTCGGGTTATTCTATAAAGTTATATGATTGTAATGGAACGATTATAGATTCTACCATTACCAATGATAATGGTATATATCTTTTTGATAGCCTTTTGCCAGGAGAATACCAGATAAGTACTGATTTATCAGAATCTATGAAATTCACCTTGTCGAATGAGGGTGATGATCTTCTCGATAGTGATATTTCTGCTGAAAGCGGGTTTTCTTCCTGTGTGAATCTAGAATCAGGAGAACAAAATACTAGTCTTGATATAGGTATTGTGTTTTTATCTACGATAGGCGATTACGTTTGGTTAGATGAAGACTTAGATGGTGTTCAGGACACTGCAGAGAGTGGCGTGATGGATATACTTATTTCTCTTTTTTTATGTGACGGAGAACTTATTTCGACCACTATGACCGATGAGAATGGTCAATGGATTTTTGAGAATGTACCATATGGGGAATATGAAATTGTTGTAGATATTCCTGAGCCTTTGAGCGGAACATTAGGTTTTAATGGGAATATCCAAGAAGACAGTAACCTTAATCCGGAAACGAATATAATTGAGTGTTTTGAAATCAATATGCCAATCGATACTTCATTTGATATTGGCCTTGTGGACTGCAGTATAATAAGCGGCATAGCTTGGTTAGATGCAGTTGTAGACAACGGTATATTAGATGATGTAGAAAATGGAATTAATGGTTTGACTGTTACAATTTTTAAATTGGAGATGGATACTTGGACATTATTTGGCACTACGATTACAAAACATATTGGAATTGCTTCTGGTCAGGATGGCTTCTGGGAATATTGTGTACCAAACGGATCCTACTATATTCACTTTGCAAAGTTACCTAATTTTCCATTTGTAGATGCTAATCAAGGAAACAACGATGATGTAGATAGTGAAGTGACACATGAGTTTGGACTTAATACAACAGATTTAATCTCGATTCTACCAGGCGTGCCCCAGCCCAATATAAATGCAGGGTATGTTTTTAATAGTACATTTCTTGAGGATGCAGTAATTGATAATGTTTCAAATCAAAATTTAATAAGTAATAACTCGAATGCAAAAGCGATTGAATTGAATGTGTTTCCAAATCCTAGTTTAGATAAAGTCTACATTGAAGTTAAACATACTGGAGATGAACCACAAGTCATTCAAATAGTAAATAGTGAAGGAAGAAAAATTCAATTTACTAATCAATCTAGAAGCGTAGAAAATGGAGTTTATTTATTAGAGCTATCTGTTGATGTCCCAGGATGTCACTTTATCGACCTGTTTATTGGAGGTAAAAAGAAAACGGTGAGTTTTATTAAAATATAATAAGGGGTAGAATCGCAAATTGATGTGGTTTTAAAAATTTTATTTTTTATTCAAGCCTATTTTATGGTGCTACAAACTCACCTATGATAATAGCTTAATTAATAGATGTTTACACTAGTAATCGAATGGTCGCATTATGCTACTTTATAAATTATTAGGGTATCTAATGGGTATAATTATGGCGCAAGCCGTTGTGATTAATTTAGCAACGCCATGTCTAATCAAAATGGCACGTTTTTGGCTTTCTAATATTCGAAGAATATTATAATATTTTTGATTAAATAAATTTACATTTTCGTCATATAATGCATATGCCATTATTTGTAAATGTTGTTTTAAGATCAAAAGCATTATCATATTTGAATAGAACAAGTCCTTGATGAAAATCAAGATGAAACTAGGCTTGTAATATTAATTTTTATAGAGTATGTTATTATATTTCTTGGATTTTTAAATCTAAGAAATTCATATAATGTATAAAAACACCCAAATCCCAAATTATGACAAATGTCTCTCGACCTTTGAAGAGTATTACGTTTATATGTTTTTTTATTTTCACTTTATTTCATGTTGGAACTTATGCTCAAAACTCTATAGACGGAGTAGTTTGGTTAGATAGGAATGATAATGGTCAAAGAGAATTATCAGATTCTTTTCTTGATGGCATAAGGCTTGAACTATATAATTCAAATAGTCAATTTGTTGCATTTACAATTACAAACTCTACGGGGAGTTATGAATTTGAAAATATAAGTGATGGTTCATATTTTCTTACATCAGACTTAATTAATGGTTTGGAAGCGATCGCAAATAATCCGAATTCTGATTCTGATATTTTTTCAAACTTAAGAACACTAGAATTTAACTTAAATAGTAGTAATCCAAATGTAACTTTGAATGCAGGTTACAGATCTTCAATTGAGCTAACTATACCAAGTCAATTGTATGGATGTCAAGGGGAAGAAATTACAATTACAGCTAATGTAATGGGAAATTCTGGACAAATAACATACAATTGGTCTAACGACCCTACAAACAATAGTAGCATCAACATTTACACGTTGACAAATAGTACTGAATTAACATTGACTGTTTATGATGATTGGAACATACCTATATCAAGAACTATTGACGTAGAAGTATTTACGGGGTTGACTTTAGAAGATTGCTTTGTTCAGGATGATTTTAGTAATGAAAATTCTCAATTAAGTCTAGATGTTATACCAAATGGATCCGGACCAACTATAAATACTAATCAGGATTTTCTAGGAGTTGAAGGATTAGAACGAGTAGTAAAATTTAGCGCTTTAGAGGGAATAGCTGTTTCTTCTCTTAATATTATAGATAAAGGGTTATTTATTAGCAACTGTGTAGACTGTAAGACCCTTTCTGAAGTTTGCTATTTCTACCCAAGTAATGGTACTATAAACTTATCTGAATTTGAATATACTGAATTTAAAAGTATTACGATCGACCAAGGAGACACAAAAATTTCAGTTACTATTTCTGACGGTGTGAATACAGCCATTGATTCTAGTATTATCGAAGCAAAAGGACTAAACAATAACTTTGATTTGAAATTTAGGTACGAGGAATTCGATAATTTCAGTAATGTTAATTTTGATCAAATTGTATCGGTTTGTTTTGAAATAGAAACACTTGAGAAAGGCAGTGACTTATCGTTAGGAGCATTAGTCGCTTGCAGTGAAATGGAGTGTAATTTAACAGTGCCATCAACTATAGACATATGTAAAGGCGATTCAGCCACACTTACCGCTGAAAGTTCATGCGATGATAGTGGTTTACTTTACAGTTGGAATGGCATTGGTTCAGGTAAAAATCAAATAGTTACTCCTAATATAACAACAACTTATGATCTTACTGTTTTCGACCGGAGTGGGTGTAAGCAAGATTATAGTGTTACTGTCAATGTAGATGATAATCCTGAAATTGAAATAGTAGGTGAATTAAATATATGTGAGGGGGTAGAGACAATGTATAATGTTAATCATATTAGTGGTCTACCACCTTATACTTATGAATGGAGTATTGAAGATGAAACGACATCGGAGCTGATATTAACTATTAATCAATCTTTGACTATAAGTGTAACAGTAACAGATGACAATGGATGTACAATAGAAGAAACGATAGAAGTATTGTCTTTAGCAAATCCAGAACTAGTACTCACAACACAGCCTAGTGATTGTGGTGATTCTACAGGGAGTGTTACATCTGTAGTTACGCAGGGTGAATCACCTTATGTATACTTATGGTCGAACGGAGATACATCAGAAGACTTAGTTAATGTGTCGAATGGAACGTATGGTTTGACTGTTACTGATAATAATGGCTGTAGGATCGAATCCTCAATATTTGTACCCAATAAACCGTGTGCTGAACTTGGGAACTATGTTTGGGAAGATTTAAACTATAATGGACTACAAGATGTAAATGAAACTCCAATATCTGGAATGACAGTATACTTGAAAAATAGTAATGGAAGCATTATTGATGAAACAACAACTAGTGAAACTGGGTTCTATCTTTTCTCTGATCTAGAAGCTGGCGATTACCAAGTACAATTTGAGGCGTTTGGGGATTTTGTTGTGACTAAACATCTGCAAGGAGAAAACATTGAAATAGATAGTGATGTAGATCTTGTAAATTTCATGTCTACGACTGTTAATCTTGCTGAGAATGAGAAAAACTATACAATAGATGGAGGCTTTTATAGACCAGCAAGTATAGGAGATTATGTTTGGAATGATATGGACGATGATGGATTTCAAGATCCAAATGAAGACGGAATATCAGGCCTGGCCGTAAAACTATTAGATTGTAATAATACAGTTATTGATACGACATATACTGATGAAGATGGTTTATATCTCTTTAGTGATCTATTTCCTGGAGAATATAGCCTAGACTTCTGTGATACTACTGGTTTTATATTCACAGAACAATTTGTAGGTAATAGTGACACTGATTCAAATGCAGATGAACAGACAGGAATAACTGAATGTAAAGTTGTATCAAGTGGAGATGAATTAGAAGATTGCGATGCAGGCCTGGTAGAACTAGCTGCAATAGGAGATTATGTATGGTTGGATTTAAACGGTGACGGACTTCAGGATCCAGAAGAAGATGGTTTGGAAGGTATTTTACTTAGGCTGCATAGTTGTGATGGAGTTATAATATCAACAACGTCTACAGATGACACGGGATTTTATGAATTTGTCAACTTAGAGCCAGGAGATTTCTATATCTCCGTAGTATATCCAGACCAGTATGAATTAAGTCCGGAAAATGTAGGCTTAAATGATGAAATAGATAGTGATTTCGGATCAAATGGGCAAACAATCTGCACTACGCTTACACCAGGGGAAGAAGATCTATCTTTTGATTTAGGATTATTTGAATTAGCATCTCTAGGCGATTATGTTTGGTGGGATGAAAACATAAATGGAACACAAGATGAAGGAAATACAACATCTCTGTCAGGCTTTTTGATAAAGTTATATGATTGTAATGGGATGTTATTAGATTCTACAATAACGAATGCAGAAGGGATGTACCTTTTTGATGATCTCCTACCAGGATCCTATCAGATAGGAACAGAATTATCAGAATCTATGGAATTCACATTGTTTAATGAAGGTGATGATTCTACTAACAGTGATATTTCTCCTTTGACTAACCTCTCTCCATGTGTGACCTTGGAATCAGGAGAGAATAACCCTAATCAGGATATAGGGATTGTATTTTTATCCACTATAGGAGATTATGTTTGGTTAGATGAAGATGGTGATGGTGTTCAGGACACTACAGAGAGTGGTGTGATGGATGTACTTATTTCACTTTATACATGTACCGGAGAACTTATTTCGACCACTATGACCGATGAGAATGGGAATTGGGAATTTGAGAATATCCCATACGGAGAATATGAGATTGTTTTTGATATCCCTGAGCCATTAAGTGGAACATTAGTTTTTAATGGTGATAATCAAGAAGATAGTAATCTTAATCCGGAAACGAACATAATAGAATGTTTTGAAATCAATATGCCAGTTGATACATCACTTGATGTTGGTCTTGTAGACTGTAGCCTAATAAGTGGAATAGCGTGGCTTGATGCTGTTATTGACAATGGTATTCTAGATGACACTGAAAATGGAATTAATGGTTTGTCAGTTTCAATCTATAAATTGGAGGTGGACACTTGGACATTATTTGGAACTACGACGACAGACCATATTGGGGTTGGCTCTGGTCAGGATGGATTCTGGGAATATTGCATACCCAACGGTTCTTATTATATTCAATTTGCAAAACTACCTAACTATCCATTTGTAAATGCTAATCAAGGAAATAACGATGACTTAGATAGTGAAGTGACACATGAGTTTGGACTTAATACAACAGATTTAATCTCGATTCTACCAGGCGTGCCCCAGCCCAGTATAAATGCAGGTTATATTTTTAATAGTACATTTCTTGAGAATGCAGTAATTGATAATATTTCAAATCAAAATTTAATAAGTAATAACTCGAATGTGAAAGCGATTGAATTGAATGTGTTTCCAAATCCTAGTTTAGATAAAGTCTACATTGAAGTTAAACATAGTGGAGATGAACCACAAGTCATTCAAATAGTAAATAGTGAAGGAAGAAAAATTCAATTTACTAGTCAATCTAGAAACGTAAAAAATGGAGTTTATTTATTAGAGCTATCTGTTGATGTCTCAGGATGTCACTTTATTGACCTGCTTATTGGTAATAAAAAGAAAACGGTGAGTTTTATTAAGCCTTAGATTCAAGTAATAAATGCAACAGCTGCGCGGCGAAAAAAATCCTATCTATTTTTGGGTTGCAAGACTTAAAAAAGAAATGGGACAATTAACGTTAGGACAAAGGTGCCAAATTCAAGTATGTTTAGATAATGAGCAAGATATAGTTCTTGCACAAAACATATTAAATAACAGACCTAGAAAAGATTTGGATTCAAATCGCTAAACGAAACGTTGACGATCAAACTTGATCAATCTAGCTCTGCTGCATTTATTACCTGAATCCACCAAATATAATAGAAAGTTAGCATTGTAAATTGACATGATTTAAGAATTTTTATATCATTTCGAGCCAAAAGGCTGTCTGATTAAGATTTTTAAATCATGTCAATATTTAGATTGAGGAGTGAAAATTACATTTCCATTGCAAGATACTTTCCTGTGTGACTATCTTTTTCTTTGATCAATTTCTCGGGAGATCCGGAAAATAAGATGTTTCCGCCACCTCGACCGCCTTCTGGGCCTATATCAATAATATGATCGGCGACTTTGATGATGTCCATGTTATGTTCAATGACCAATATCGTATTCCCTTTATCTACTAACCGATTAAGAACATTGATAAGATGGCGTATATCTTCAAAGTGAAGTCCAGTCGTAGGTTCGTCTAATATGTAAAGGGTGTTACCTGTATCCCTTTTAGCGAGTTCGAGTGATAATTTCACTCTTTGTGCTTCTCCACCTGATAGGGTAGTGGCTTGTTGACCAAGCGTAATATATCCCAGACCTACACTATTAAGTGTTGTTAGTTTTCTATAGATAGCCGGTATGGGTTGAAAGAACTCCGTAGCTTCTTCAACGCTCATGTCTAGCACATCAGAAATAGACTTTCCTTTGTAAAGGATTTCAAGTGTTTCACGATTATATCTTCGCCCCATACATGATTCACAATCGACCAAAACGTCAGGAAGAAAATTCATTTCGATCACTTTTTTACCTGCGCCATGACAGACTTCGCATCTACCCCCCTTGACATTAAATGAAAATCTGCCGGGTTTATATCCACGAATTTTTGCCTCAGGAAGAGAGGAATATATATTTCGAATATTTCCAAATACTCCTGTATATGTAGCTGGGTTTGATCTTGGTGTTCGCCCTATTGCGGATTGATCTATCTCTATTACTTTGTCTACATTATCTATTCCATTGATCTTATCATAGGGAAGTGGTCTTTGACTACTTCTGTAGAAATGAGCTCTTAGTATAGGATACAAGGTAGAATTGATTAGTGAAGACTTACCACTGCCTGAAACACCTGTTACACAGATGAATTTTCCCAACGGAACCACAAGATCTACATTTTTTAAATTATGGCCAGTCGCACCTTTCAGTGTCATCTTTTTACCCGTACCCTTTCTTCTTTTCTCTGGGACCTCAATACTTATCCTATCAGAAAGATAGTTTGCAGTTATTGTTTTGATTTTTTTGAATTCACTCGGGTGACCTTGAGCTACTATCTCTCCACCGTTTTTACCAGCACCAGGACCGATATCTATAAGATAATCAGATGCAAGCATTATGTCTTTATCATGCTCTACGACTACCACGGTATTCCCTATTTCTGTTAGATTTTTCAGTGCATTGATCAGCCTTTGATTGTCTCTTTGGTGGAGACCTATACTAGGCTCATCCATTATATAAGTGATACCTGTTAATTGGGATCCGATCTGAGTCGCTAATCTTGTTCTTTGTGATTCTCCACCTGATAGGGTCCTTGTTGGGCGATTAAGCTGCAAGTAGTTAAGACCCACTTCAAGAAGAAAACCTAATCGCATCTTTATCTCTTTTACAACATCTTTAGAGATTGCTTTTTGTCTATCAGAAAGGTGCTGATCTATATTTTCGAACCATTCATATAGGTTGTCGAGATCCATAGTCGCTAATTGCCCAATGTGCATCCCTCCCAATCGAAAGAATAGTGATGACTTCTTAAGTCTATATCCTTCACATTCCGGACAGTCTTGGATAGATAGAAACTCTTCTGCCCAATTCCTGATTTTTTCTGAAGAGGTATCTTTGTACCATCGTTCTAGCATATTGACTATACCGTCGGTAGCAAGATTATAAACTAACTCATGGGGAGAATATCCTAGATCTATTCCCAAAGAACTATCACCACCATATAGAAGTATATCCAGAGCTTCTTTTGGGATATCTTTTACAGGAGTATTAAGATCAAACTTAAACTTCTTTGCTATTGTTTTAATCTGTTTGAAGGTCATGTTTTCACGAACTTCGCCAAAAGGCTTTATTCCTACTTGTTTGATAGACTTTGTATCATCGGGTATTACTTTGCTTATATCTGCCTTGTGAAGTTGTCCAAGACCCTTACATGCAGGACATGTACCATAGGGAGAGTTAAATGAAAATGTGTTCGGCGACGGCTCTTCATAACTAACTCCAGATTCAGCATCCATGAGCTGTTTACTGAATGGCGTAAGCTCATCCGTACCATGTTCATTGATATATATGAAATCCTCTCCCATCTTGAGTGCTGTCTCTAGCGAAGTAGAAATTCTATCTTTTTTTTCTTCCTCTACTTTAAGTCGATCTACTATTAACTCTATATCATGGACTTTATATCTATCTACTTGCAGACCTTGTTTGAGATCTACAACCTCTCCATCGATTCTGACTTTAGTGTATCCTTTCTTTCTTACATTTTCGAAGAGTTCTCTATAGTGTCCTTTTCGGGATCTAACCATAGGAGCAAGAATTACAATCTTTTTCCCCTTATAATTAGCGAATATGTCATCTATGATCTGATTTTCAGTGTATTTCACCATCCTTTTCCCGGTCACATAGGAATAGGCATCACTCCCTCTAGCAAATAGAAGTCTGAGGAAATCATAAATTTCTGTCGTAGTTCCTACTGTTGAGCGCGGATTCCAAGATGTGGTTTTTTGTTCTATAGATATTACAGGACTAAGGCCATCTATTTTTTCTACATCGGGACGTTCCATGTTTCCAAGGAACTGTCTAGCATAGCTGGAGAAAGTCTCCATGTACCGTCTTTGGCCTTCGGCATATAACGTATTGAATGCCAAAGAAGATTTGCCACTACCACTAATACCAGTGATAACTACTAGTTGATTTCTAGGAATCTTTACCGATACATTCTTTAGGTTATTTTCTCGAGCGCCTACTATTTCGATGTAGCCATCCTCTGCTTTCCGCTTTGCCATTCAGTTGATATATTATTGGAACAAAACACAAGGTACGGTGGAAGGTTGAGATTTTTAAATGATATGTGCACTTGCTTGCGATTAAGTTTTCAAAAAGAGAGGAAAACCAATACCTTTATCATACTTAATGAATAGCAAATCATATATACATATACCCATTTTGATGGCTTTACTCACATTACTTAGTTGTAGTGAGAATATAGAATTACCTCAAATTGACATCTTGAAGTCAGGAGAATTTAGTTGGGATAAAAAAGAAGAGTGCACAATTATCTATACTGACGATGGTGGATCTGTAGAGATGCCTGCAGAGATTAAATACCGTGGTGGTTACTCTGCACGATATGATAAACATTCTTTTTCATTGGAATTGATAAAAAAGTATCAATTGGCAGGACTCCCAAAGGATGATGATTGGATTCTGAATGCTAGTTATGTAGATAAGACATTTATGAGGCATAAGATAAGCTATGATCTCTATCATGATATGAATGTTAACAATGTCAGTGCCGCATCTAGTTTTGTGAACCTTAAGTTAAATGGTAAAGTACAAGGTTTATATCTCATTACTGAAAAAATCAACGGAGGTCAGCTAAAGCTCAATAAAAAAGACAGCTTGGCTATGATATTTAAAGATCCGCCTTTTCTTTTTGAGAATAGAATTACTAATCCGCAGGACAGCAATAATTACTACCAACAAAAATTTCCCAAGATTAAGAAAAAGGATCAAACGGAGTATATCGAGCAATTCAGGTCATTTATTTTTAAATCTTCACCAAATAACTTTTCCGCAAAAATTGGCGAGTGGATTGATATTGAGAATGTGATTGATTGGCATTTGCTTCTACTGTATTCTTATAATGCTGATGGAATTATGAAAAATTTCTATCTGTATAAGTTAGATTCGAAAACACCGTTTAGAATTGCCATATGGGATTACGATCATTCTTTCGGTAGAGATGGGGACAATGAAATGAACATGATGGATAGATCAATGAGGATGGAGCGATCTATTTTATTTAATAGATTATTAGAATCTAAGGGTCTTGATTATAAAAAGAGGTTGAAGCAAAGATGGGCAGAGGCTAGAAGTCAAGGATTATTCAGCGAAGAATACATGGTGGATAAAATGAATACAATTGATGCTAAAATCAATGAATCAGTTCATGCAAATGCAAAAATATGGCCTTGGAATAGTAAATGGTATTATGATGACAATAGCTACGAAAAGGAAAAAGAAGTCTTTTTAGAATTTGTGAAAATGAGACTTGAAGTATTGGATGGTGAGTTTGAGTATAATTATTAAAAAACATAATTATTATGTAACTGATTAAGAACGAGGTGGAGTTTATTTACAAACCTCTAAATAGTTTAGGATACCGTTGTTTCTTGTATATACTTCTATCGGTGGCATATGCATTCTCATTCGCCTAATATTAAGTTCTTCAATTTTGAAAACAGGGTGTAATAAATTTTTTCCGAGGACATCACAAAATTTAAATTGTGTGCCATACATTTGGGCCTCATTTTTAGCGGTGAGAATTTTATCTGCATAGTATGCTTGCATTCTCTTGTCAAAAAGTTTAACATAAATCTTTTCATATTTTTCTAAATTTTCCAACTTAGAATGTAGTAGTGTTAGACTAATGGCTTGCATACCAAATTTACCTACATCTTGTTTTGATAGATTAGGATGCCTAGTCAAAATACCATTTATAATATTTAAGTGCATTTGATTTAACTCCATAGGATTTAAGTCTGGTAATTCAGTTGTAAATTGACTCCCGTAACCACATGTAATTAAGCTGTTTTTTAGCCCAGGTGATAGATGACTCCCCTGGTCTTCTATAAGAATTTTAACTAGCGTATCTGAAACCATTTTTAGGTTTAGAACACTTCTTAATTTGTTTTCATATATATCTAGATCAACTTCGCAAAATCTTTTATATTGATCATTGGTTTTAACTTTCTCACCCCAATTTAGTCTGCAAAAACCTTGTGTTATGCTTCTTTTTTCTTCAGTGAATAATTTCGTAACTAAACTATCATTATTTAGTTTAAAACAACATTTTCCTCCATAAAGCAAAGATTTTTTACTGTAATAGCCCTTCACTAATAGCTCTTCTAATAATTTGCATCCCTCATCATAATTACCTGATGTGTAAAATGTTTCGAGTTTCGGAAATTTCATGTAAAGTTCTAAGCTGTCTGTTGTGGTCAGTTTGTGATTATTTATTTGACCTAAAGAAAAAAGTGGAATAAAAAAGACTAGATACAAAATTGAGGTGAGTTTCATATAATTGGTATTTTGAAATAGTTTTTTTGGGTTAAAAAATCCAAAATGCGAGTTGGAAAAACAAATCCCTCTATTTCAGATATCTTTTATAATTAACAATTAAGATTCATTTAAAATTGTGGTTCGCTCGAATTTAGTGCTCATACTTTCGAGACAATTCTAGAATTATGCCTTTATATTAAAATTTAACTCATCATATAACTAATTTCGCACTTCAGAGAAATTACAAATTATGAAACCATCCATACCAAAAGGTACGCGTGACTTTTTACCATCACAAGTCTATAAACGAAACTTTATATTTGATACCATCAGATCTGTGTTCAAGACGTACGGTTATCAACCGATAGAGACTCCTAC
>CALKXE010000172.1 GCA_938003955.1 uncultured Saprospiraceae bacterium
AGTAAATAGTAGTATTCTACAATAATATTTCAATTGTAAATGGAAGAGCCGCCTGTCTGAAACAAAGAATGGGAATATCCCTTGTTAAATTTAAAATTCGTAAGTCCAAATGTAGAAAATACTTTGCATAAATTGTAATCATTTGTACACCAATAGTCATTACTAACTGACCAATACTTCAAAAACAGAATTATTGCCCGAATAAGGCAAATATTCAATATATAGTTCTTAAAACCTTATCTTAATTAACTGTTAAGCAAATAAAAAATATTCTTCAAAAACACATTTAATTTTTCCTAATCTATTTTTCACAGAATAATAAAAAAGATCCTGAATTTTGACTACTCCACAGCAAGCGGATCGCGCATTCGGCAAAATTTCTCCAACCTCAAGGTCGTATATCCTATCTTTTTTGTGGTAAGGCGTTTTTATACAAAAACATTTTTTTATAACCCAAAGCAAGCATCAAAGAAGTTAAGTAATAAAAAAGATCCTAAATTTTGACCACCCCACAGTAAGCGGATCGCCCATTCGCCAAAATCTCTCCAACCTTAAGGTCGTATATTCTATCTTTTTTGTGGTAAGGCGTTTTTATACAAAAACATTTTTTTTATAAACCCGAGGCAAGCATCAGAGAAGTTAAGTAATAAAAAAGATCCTAAATTTTGACCACCCCACTGCAAGCGGATCGCGCATTCGGCAAAATCTCTCCAACCTTAAGGTCGTGTATCCTATCTTTTTTTTGTGGTAAGGCGTTTTCCTACAAAAAAAAATTTATAAACCCGAGGCAAGCATCAGAGAAGTTAAGTAATAAAAAAGATCCTAAATTTTGACCACCCCACAGTAAGCGGATCGCCCATTCGGCAAAATTTCTCCAACATTAAGGTCGTATATCCTATCTTTTTTGTGGTAAGGCGTTTTTATACAAAAACATTTTTTATAACCCCGAGGCAAGCATCAGAGAAGTTAAGTAATAAAAAAGATGCTAAATTTTGACCACCCCACAGCAAGCGGATCGCGCATTCGGCAAAATTTATCCAACCTTAAGGTCGTATATTCTATCTTTTTTGTGGTAAGGCGTTTTTATACAAAAACATTTTTTTTATAAACCCGAGGCAAGTATCTGAGAAGTTAAGTAATAAAAAAGATCCTAAATTTTGACCACCCCACAGCAAGCGGATCGCGCATTCGACAAAATCTCTCCATCCTTAAGGTCGTGTATCCTATCTTTTTTGTGGTAAGGCGTTTTTATACAAAAACATTTTTTTATAAACCCGACATAAACATCGGAGAATTTAAGTATTAAAACTATCATAGAATTAAAGACATAATCGATAACTTTAGACTCCGATAAATGCTTTTATAGATCATTATTCAAATAACAACCCCGTTAACTATGAAAAATATCTACGTCATCCTATTTTCATTCATTTCATGTTTTGGTATATCGCAAGACTATAAGTATATGATGAATGATAGATCATATAATGTATATGAGGTTAAAAAGGAAGCAGAAAAGTATTTCTCGACAATAGACAGAAACGCTAAGGGATCAGGCTGGATGGGATATCAAAGATGGCTTAACAGAATAGAACCACTTTATTACCCTAGTGGAGACAGAACGACTGAAAACCCAAGACAGATAGAAGCGTCCTTCAATAATTTCAAAAAAAAATATCCATCAGCAGAGCTGAGAAGTAATGACCAAGGATGGGTTGACTTAGGTCCTTATACCGCAAATAATATATCTGAACACTATTCTCCTGGTATAGGAAGGGTCGAATATGTATGGGTCGAACCAGTAAATAAGCAGACGATGTATCTCGCATCTCGTAGTGGTGGTTTCTGGAGAAGTTATAACGGAGGAACTTCCTGGGAAAACACAACCGATCAATTAACTTCCTCTGGTGTTGATGTATTCTCTGTAAATCCAAATAATATCAATGACATCCTTATCAATGTAAGAAATGCCAGAAATGGCGTGACTATGGGAATCTACCGATCAATAGATGGTGGAACGACATGGAACATTACGGCATTCAACCCCGATGATACTGGAGTAGGTGGCCTGGGCACCAATGAGAAAGTATTTGATGTCAAGTTTAGCCCACATAATAGCAATCATATATATGTTGCTGCAGGAGATGCGCTTTTCAGATCAACTGATAATCTAAACACTATAGCATCAATAAGCGAAAATGGATTTTCAAGTATTGAGTTTCACCAAACCAATACTAATATCATCTTCGCCCCAGGAAACAACAATTCTAATAGAAATGAAGTGTGGAGTTCTACAGACGCCGGTGCCAATTGGAGCCTACTGCATGACATAACCACTAATTCAAATAGAACAATTATTGTTGCGACTACTCCTGCCGACCCTAATCTTGTTTTATTCTCTTCAAATACAAACATTTGGAAATCTACAGATAGTGGCATCACTATAAATGTCATCTCTGGTTCCGACGGAAAAGGTAGTGATTTCGAAGTAAGTCCAACGAATCCAGATGTTATGATCAATGGCGGAATAAATATAAAAATGTCATACGATGGCGGCTCTAACTGGGCAGATGTGACGAACTGGCTTTGGTCAGGCGGTGGTACTCCTCCTGATGATTATGTACATGCCGACATCAGGTTTGCGAGTTTCACAGGAGGAGACATCTATTGTGGCACTGATGGGTATATGGTTAAAAGTACCGACAATGGCATCACATGGTCTATAACAAGCAATGGAACTAGCTTAAGAGAATATTATAAATTAGGGGTTTCCCAAAGTAATAATGATGTAGTCGTCTGTGGCTCTCAAGATAATGGGACTAGTATATATAAAGGGCAAGAAAACGAATGGCTAGAATGGATCGGTGCAGATGGCATGGAAGGTCTGGTCCACCCACTAGATTATGACAGAATGGTCGGAAGCATACAAAATGGGAATAAAAAGAGATCTCTAAATGGCGGAATAAATTCTGTAGGAATAAATAACCATAGTGGTATAGGAACCTTACAATGGGAAGCCCCTGTGTTATATGACCCATTAGATCATATGAATTTATTTACTGTTGGTCAAGTCTTGCACATTAGTTCAGATTTTGGTAGTTCATGGAAAGCGCTTCATGATTTTGGTACTGGAGCATTTCAACATTTAGCAAAATCTGAGAATGGTCAAGGTATAATCTTGGCATCTAAGAGTGAAAAAATATACAGATCAGTGGATGAAGGTACCTCGTTCGTTCAAGTAGGATCCGGAACCCTTCCTAACAGTGGCATTCAAGATATCGCCTTTGATCCAAATAATGATAATAATGTGGTAGTCGTCTATGGTCATCATCAAGATGATATTCCGAGAATATATAGATCAATAGACGGAGGAATAACATGGACAAACATTACCTACAATTTAAATGCTATGCCCATCAGAACTGTAGTGATAGACCATTCTAATAATAAAAACATCTACATAGGCGCAGAGATTGGCATATATAAGATGCCTTGGAATAGCACACAATATGAACTATGGAGTGACAACTTACCTACTACCACTATAGAAGAATTAGAAATTGTCTATGCTTCTAACACTTTAAGAGCCGCTACTTGGGGCAGAGGACTTTGGGAAAGATGTCTAGAAGGAAGAGACGATTATCCCAAAATAACTAAAGTGGAAGCAAGTGTAAAACCAAGTGAAACTAGACCAACCGCTTCTGAGAATGTATCAATAACTATAGATCTAGAAAACGCCGATGATGTAGCCTCCTCATATATCGAATATTCTTTTAACACATTGGACCTTGACAATACAATCCCGATGGTAAGATTCAATAAAGATCAGTATATATCGGACGAATATCTCCCACAGGGCTCTACAGGAGATCGATTATACTTTAAGATTTATGCAATAAATACCAATGGTGACACTACTGAGTCCTATCGATACATGTATACTTTAAGGGATGACTTATCTATATGCGCAGCTGCAGGTGCTTCCGGCACAGGATCAGATTACGTAAATCTGGTTTCGATGGCAGGAGTAACAAAAAATAGTGGAAAAGAAAGCTACGCTGATTTTACAAGTACAATTTTTGAATTAGAACAATTTAGTGAATATCAATTAGAAGTAGGCCTAAATACACACTTCGAACCAGATACTGTATATGCATTTATTGACTGGGACAGCTCTAAGGCATTTGAGGAAGATGAATACTATTACTTTTCAACGCTGGATAATAACCATAAGGCATTTTCTAATATTACAGTGCCAGGGAACGTAGAAGCGGGAACCAAGGTAATCATGAGAGTTAGAAATCAATATTGGAACAGCTCACCAGATCCATGCGGAACCTCTACTGGAGAAGTAGAAGATTACACAATACTCATCACCGAGGGATGTAGTAAAAATATGGAGGTCGTGAATCTAAATAATTCTGGAGACGGCTCTCTTAGATACTTGATAGAGAATACTTGTTCTGGCGATACAATCTATATCAATGATATGTTACAGAATGATACACTTCATATTTACAATGAGGAAATCCAAATATCAAAAGATCTGACAATAATAGGATTAACAAATTATGGATTTACGCTTTCAGGAAATGAAGAGCGAAGAATCTTCATGGTCGACCCCAACACTTCATTAAGCTTACAAGACTTGAGACTAACTGATGGACACACAACCCCTAATGGAGGCGCAATATATAATCTTGGCAACTTAATTCTAACAAGCGTAGAGTTTCAAAACAACATGGAAGGAGTCAACACCAAAGCAATATCAAATGGTGGTACTGTAACTATAAAACCAGGCACAACTAATGTAAAGGAGTAGTGTTATAAATTTGGATTAATTCCCGAACTAGCTTTTAAAAAACTATGAATA
The DNA here is from genome assembly GCA_938003955.1 of uncultured Saprospiraceae bacterium. Classification (GTDB taxonomy): domain Bacteria; phylum Bacteroidota; class Bacteroidia; order Chitinophagales; family Saprospiraceae; genus CAJXUU01. Next base: position 4,874 of record CALKXE010000172.1, read on the forward strand.
TACTTATGATCGCACTTTCTATAATGCTCACTGTTGCCAATGGTCCAGAACCAAAAGCCAAAAATGTTCTTGGCACTGAATTACAATCATGCTGCATAGATCCGATGACCGGATACTATAGAGATGGATTCTGTAATACTGGCATTAATGATTATGGTGTACACACCGTATGTGCAATCATGACTGAAGAGTTCTTGGCATATACATCATCATGTGGAAATGATCTAAGTACACCCAAACCAGCATATGGATTCCCTGGACTCAAACCTGGAGATGGATGGTGTTTGTGTGTAACACGATGGAAGGAAGCAATGGATAAAGGCATAGCACCTCCAGTAGTACTAGAAGGTTGCCATGAAAAATCACTTACAGTCGTTTCTCTTGCTGACTTACAAAAGCATGAGTATCAAACTAAATAATCTAATACTTAGCTGATTTACCCGTTCCTGACGTATTCAAAATAAAATCTCTTAGGTCATCATTTGCGGTCTTCAAGTCTTCTCTTCTAAGATACATCATATGTCCACTTCTGTATCCTTTGAAGCTCAACCTATCTTTCATCCTGCCGCTAGGGTCTAGGTTCCACATCGTATATTTTGCATTGAAGTAGGTCGTAGCACCGTCATAGTAACCAGACTGAAACATTACGTTCAAATATGGATTCTGAGCCATCGCTTGTCGAAGATCATCACGTGTATTATCATTACTCTTGTCCCAAGGATGTACGTCTCCGAACATAGCATAAGGAATATCTGTCTTAAAATTAAGGTGTTCCCGTATGTAAAAGTTGATTGCTGGTGTAAATGAATGCAACCAAGACTTAAGCTCTGCATTATAATCTGGACGCGTACCAATATTTGACTTATCTAGGCCCAAATATCTAGAATCCAATCTACCAACGGTCTGACCACTTTCGTCTCTTAGAAGCTCCTTCCAAAAAAAACTTGGTGGTACATCCAAATTATGTTGCAAAATCGACTGTTCCGATAAGGTAGAATAATAAGACATCTTCTTCGCTACCTCCATTCTTTCTTCATCAGAAATGAATCCTCCTTTTGCTAATGCAGGCATGAGTTTATTCACTGCAAAATCTTCCACTTCTGGCAACACGTCAAGTAAATCTTTAGATTGTAGTTCTGCTGGCAAAACTTTATGATGCCAAGCCGTAGCTGCCATATAAGGCAGATTAAGAGATGAGGAAATAGAATTATCAGCACCATAAGATTTATAATCCGCCGGAGACACCATAATTACTCCATTAAGATACATCCACTGTTGATCTTGCAAAGCTAATGCAAGCCCAGCAACTCTTACTCCTCCATAACTTTCCCCAATTAGATATTTAGGTGAAAGCCATCTATTCTTTCTTGTTACAAAAGTATTAAGCCACTTAGCAAGGTATTTTATATCTGCATTGATACCAAAGAATTGTTTTCTGTCAGCCGTTTTGCCATCGTTTTCTATTAATCTTGAGTAGCCAGTATTGACAGGATTGACAAACACTATATCAGCAACATCAAGAATTGAATATGGATTTTCTTTGATTCCATATGGTTGGACCGGATATCCTTCATCATCTATTTTTAATACTTTAGGGCCCGTATAGGCTACGTGCATCCATACCGATGCTGATCCTGGTCCACCATTAAATGAGATAACGAGTGGTCTATCTCCATTATCTCCAGGCATATCTCTTTTATAATATGTATAGAACAAAGATGCTATAGGCGTCCCATCCGTAGCCCAAAGTGGTTGCGTACCTGTCTGGGCGGTATATTTAATAGACTTCCCATTGATCGTTGTCGTATGTGTTGTCTCGACTATTTCATCAGCTGGAATGGTGATTTTTTGCGCTGTCAATTGATTCAATCCAAAAAAGCAAAGAAGTATTATTATCCTATATAATTTCATAAGCGAGTGATTTTGGTGTAAAATATAAAAAATATAGGAAATTATAATGTGAGGTTGAAGTTGAATTGGAGAGTTAGTGAATAATTGAGTTAAATAAAAGTACTATATAATTTAATGTCAAAAAGTCGCAGGTCGAAATGTAAGAATATTGAGTAATTGAAGTCAGCTAATTGGCTTTAGCGAATCCTATTAAATGATTCCACAACACTATAATCTCAAAATCTATTTATTAATACTATTTTTGCCAAATGTTGGAATGGTTACGGCAATTATTTGCGTTTAATAAGGAAGAAGAAATAGAAGACCCTATGAAGTACCTCGTAGTAGGCCTAGGAAATATTGGTGGAGAATATGATAATACCAGACATAACATCGGTTTTGATGTAGTGGATTATCTTGCTGACCAGCATGAAGGAAAATGGAAGACGGATACGCTAGGTGATGTCTGTGAGATAAAGCATAAAGGTAGAACTATTGTGCTCCTAAAACCATCCACGTATATGAATCGTAGCGGGAAAGCTGTAAATTATTGGATGACCAAAAAGAAAATCCAAAAAGAAAATTTACTTGTAATTGTGGATGACCTACATCTCGACTTAGGTAAACTTAGGTTAAGGGCTAAAGGTAGCGATGGAGGACATAACGGACTAAAAGATATCCAACAAGTATTGGGTGGCAGTAACTACCCTAGATTAAAATTTGGAATTGGAAATGATTTTCACTCTGGTCAGCAAGTAGACTTCGTTCTTGGAAAATGGACCAATGAAGAAAAAGATCCTCTCCAAAAAATGATCAAAAAAGCCGCAGAAGCAAGTAAGAGTTTTGCAACAATAGGAATCAAATTTACAATGGAGCAGTTTAATAGATAATATCTACAAACTGAAACCCCTTAATTCACATGAATCCTAAAATCTATTAGAATTAAAATTCAGATAGCCAACAAGTCTATCATATCTTCCTCCTGGTTCTTGCAGATATACAAGTACTTGGTACATATTTTCTGCATCTGCCCAACTTCCTTCGATGGGCGCGGGATCGAGCTTACCATCAATATCTACAGCATAGAAAAAATCATAGAACCCTTGTTTTAATTTTACTTCCGCTATATAGGTTTCTCTATTCGCATCATATCTCATTCGATACATTTCGTCTGGCTTCCAATCCGTGAATCTACCAGCGACATATACTTCTTCTTCCAGTTCTCTTGATTGCAAGGTAAATATCACATTGGCGTAATCACCACCTACCCTATCATTTCCTTGATCTTTGTTTTGGATTACAAACTGCCCGTTGGCATCTGGCACTGTAGTATAGTAAGCGTCCCTTCTTGGCTTTCCTAAATCAAGCAAAACATCCGTACCATAATCATTAAGATCTATAGAATTCACTCCATTTGATGTAAAGTCTAAAGTTCGGATATCAATAGGTCGAAATTCCTTATAAGCAGGAAATGACACTTTACCTGTATTATCAATTGTCATTTTATCACCAACAGTAAATTTTGGATTCAAATTATTTATTGCACTATCCCATCTATAGTTTTGTAGTATAGTAACGTAAACATTATTCCTCGGATCTATAACTGGAAAGTCCTTATTGTTTACAAATAAATCAAACTCATGGTGTGTTCTTAACTTCGAAACATCACGTGGCCTCCTTCCATTTTGGATCACGTTCACCTGCTTATCTACTACCATAAATCTTCGAGTAATAACAGGTATTCTATCATCGAGGTCCATTCCTTCATATACTATGAGTAGATAGTTTCCAGAAATAGTCCATGCAAGATCAGGATTCGGTAATGGCAATTGATAATTAATATATGGAACAAAAGTATTCACAGAGAATGCATCATCATCTATCTCTTCATTTTGAAATCCATCAATATATTCTAAGCGTTCCATATCTGTGAATGCCGACCAATCTTTATTACAATGTACAATTTCGTATGAAAACTCTTTTTGTTCATTGTCTAGATCATCGAAGGATAAAAATAATTGTTGGCTATTCCCAAGATAGACTATAGGTGGTTCTAATGGATTCCCCGAAGGAAAAAATGAAACAGACTTTATATTAGTAACATAAACGTAATCATCCATTGTAATCTCTTCATACTGAGCAAAAACATGGCTCAATGAGAATAAAGAAAGGAAAAGAAATAGAAACTTGGTCTTCATTAATATCATATCATTAGTGAGTGGCAATTTACTTATTACCAATATATAAACTGTTTATATCTAGGAAAGTATTGTTAAAATAATGCAAAGATTTAAAATGACTTGGTTAAATAGAACTCTCTGACTCCCAAAACATACACATAAAGAACTTTTAAAACATGAATCTGATCGAAGTAAAAATAAAAATTTAACATAAAGTGAGGTAACTTATCAGTAGTTATAGAGTCAAATAATTAATTCTCATATTTGTTCCTTTATTTAAAACAATAGACTTGTCGAAGTAACATTAAAAACACACCTTATGAAAAAGATATATTTATTCCTATTGCCGTTATTTTTAATTGCTTGTGACCCTGCTGATTTTCAAAAAGCGATGGATACAATTAATACAGTGACAAACTCTGATGTTGCCAACGGTTTAAAACAAGCCCTTAACTTTGGAGTAGATGATAGTGTAAAATTCCTATCGAAAGAAAACGGATACTATTCATCAGCATATAAAATACTACTTCCTGAAGAAGCTAGAAAAGTAACCGATAAGCTAAAATTCATCCCTGGATTTCAAAACATTGAAGAAGAGCTCGTCAAAAGACTAAACAAAGGTGCTGAAGATGCCGCTTCTAAAGCTGGACCTATTTTCTTCAGTGCTATTAAAAGCATGTCGTTTGATGATGCTATGAATATACTAATGGGTCCAAAAGATGCAGCCACAACGTATCTTAACAACAAAACTTACAATGGATTGTATGGGGAATTCAGCCCGATCATCGATCAATCGCTTAATAAATTCAATGTGCAGACCTATTGGGCAGATGCTGTCAATCAATACAATAAAATACCATTCATAACAAAAGTGAATCCAGATCTAAAGGACTATGTAGCTACTGAAGCACTGAAAGGACTATTTGGTCTTGTTGCTAAAAAGGAATTAGGAATCAGAGATGATGTTTCTCAAAGAAGTACTGATTTACTCAAGAAGGTATTTGCAAAGCAAGATTAGATAAAAGACAAACAACAATAAAAAACTAGAGCTTCTCAACTTAGTAATTGGGAAGCTCTTTTTGTTATTTTAATTTCTAAAATTCCTCTCCCAAAGTGACACATTACCCACTGCATCTTCTACTCGAAGCTTGATCATGTGTTCACCAGGTTTGACATTCTCTAACGGAACTATAAGAACATTCCCAAGTGCTTTGAGAGAAGCCACAACCCACTCTCCATCTATATAAACATCGTATTTAATATCATCACTGTAACCTGCGGATTCGTAGTTATCATAGATTGAGAATCGGAAATATGGTTTTCCGACAGCACTACTTAAGAAGCTGACGACCTCAATCGTAGGAGCTATCGTATCATAAACAACAGCGTAATCTCCGAATGCACCGATTCTTACCCTAAGGCTATCATTTTCAATATGGCCACCGTAAGAGGATTTACCATCATATAATAGAACTACTTTATCGTACAACGAAGTATCGCTAAGTCCTGTCAATGGAATGCTCACTCCCGGATAACTAAATAAAGGTTGTGTATTGTCATTTAAACTAAAAGCTATTTTCCCATCCAAAAGTTTTTCTTCATAATTAAGATGTGTGTTCTTATCAAATGAATTTGATGGAAAGAAGAAATTACATGAACCTATTTTAACCCTTTCTGGTATTCCTTGTTTGAGATATTTCTGGAATGTTGGATGAATAATTTCTCCCTCTTTTGCATCTCTTCTCTTAAGAAAGCACTGGTAACTAGTCGTATTTCCTTTGTAGTCTTTGATAGAAAATTCGATCTTTCGAGATTTCTCTTTGTACAGTTTAATTTCTCCCGAATTGATAACTTCAGGATAAAACTCTAATTTATTCCCAGGAGAGACATAACACTTTGTAAGTGTTATGTTTTTCGTTTTCTTTTCTCCATAATCCACATGAGAATTGATGTACTTACTATGATTAAAGCCTACTCTATCCATAACATGTGAATAGTGGATAGAATCATCGACCTTCATTTCTATACTGTAGACCCCGTTTTTATTAGACGCCCCATCCATTAGATCAAAAGTCTGAATAGCCATACCCGCTCTCCATGCTGGCACTTCAAATGTTACGGGTTGGTTTTTAGATTTCTGTGTTACAGATTGTGATCGAGACCATATTTTCTGATGCTCACTATTTAAACCATGAGCTTCTACTGCATATAGAAGAGGAGGTCTTTTATCTTCTGGTCCAATATTGTGTAGATATGGATTCTCTGGAATTTCTGTATCTGTTTTCCTTATCTCAAAATGTAGATGAGGGCCATATGACCTTCCTGTATTACCCATGATTCCTACTGATTCCCCTTGGGCAAAAACAAAGTCTCCTTTTTCAGGATAAATATCTAATTCGTAGGACTTGTTTCGGAGCTGTCTGTTTGTTATAAATGATTGAAGTTTTGGGGCAAACTGTTGTAAATGGGCATACACGGAGGTAAAACCGTTGGGGTGTTCTATATATAATACTTGACCATATCCACCACGTTGTATTTTTATTCTTGCGACGTGTCCTGAGAGTGTCGCCAGGATAGTATCTCCCTCTTCGCCACGACTACTTTTTATATCGATTCCTGCGTGAAAGTGATTAGCCCGGAGTTCACCGAAAGATCCTGCAAGTCTAATCTTATGCTCAACAGGAGATATAAATACCTCATCAAAAGTAATGGTGTCTTGTCCATTCAACACTACAGAAAAACATAAACCAATACATATAAATAGAAAACCACTGAGCCGGCTCACTTGTTTCCTTACCTTACTTACTTCCTTTCCCAATTCTTTCTACTATTATTAAATTCTTGAAAATCAGAATCAATCTTATTACTTGTTCTGTGTAATAATTCGAAAACTGACTCGCCCTCAGTCTGATTTATTTTATGAGAATGATTATCCAACAAAAATAATTCCTCTGCGCGTTGCATCATTTTTAGTTTTATCTGATTCTCTATCCATTTTTGATCTTGTTGATTTCTTTTTTGTACAAAATAACCTTGCGATTGACTAAGGGAGATGAACTTTTCTATCTGCCCCCATACATCTCCAATCCTTTCTTTTTTTAATGAAGAACATAAAGTGACGGGCACATTCCAGCCGTCTAAGTCATGATGAAATAGTCGAACTGAAGATGCAAAGTCTTTTTTACTCTTCTCTGCAATAATCTTACTATCTCCATCATATTTATTGATCACAAGAAAGTCTGCTAATTCTACAACCCCTCGTTTAATTCCTTGGACTCCATCTCCACCTCCTGGCAATAATAGGAGTAAATACAGATCAACTAAATTAGCCAATTCTGTTTCAGATTGTCCAACTCCAACCGATTCTACTAGGATGATTTCATATCCTGCAGCTTCGCATAGCGCTATTGATTCTTTTGTAGCTTTGGCTACTCCACCTAACATATTAGCGGATGCAGTCGGTCGTACAAATGCGTTCTCATCAGAAGAAAGAGAAAACATCCTAGTCTTATCTCCAAGTATACTACCTTGACTTTTTGTACTACTCGGGTCTATGGCAAGTACTGCTACTCTCTTACCCATAGCAGTAAGCATGGAACCAAGTGCTTCTATGAATGTGCTTTTACCAGCTCCTGGACTTCCGGTGATACCGATTCTTATAGATTTTGTATTCGCTGTTGAATTGATTCTATTGAGAATTCCGTCACCTACTTTCCTCTGCGATGAGCTATTGCTTTCTATCAATGTGAGGACTTCACTTAATATGAATCTATCTCCGATCTTAAGACCAGAAAGGTATTCATCTACGGATCGCAGTGTCTTTGATTTTAGATTCAGATTTGGGTTAATCCCTTTGCCCATGGTTACAGATTCTCTTTCAACCATAAAAGTAGTCCTAAAACCTGAACAGACTCTTAAATAGTATCTCAAAATTCTTAATTAAGTACTAAAGATGATTTTTAGAGTTATAAAGTCCTGAAAACTAGCGTAATTGAGATAACATCTAAAGAGATTAAGAAAAGGTGGTCGGACATTATTTATTCACATAATTAATGCTTCTCTCTTATCTTCCGACCACCGTTTTTCTTTTTTTAATTTTAACAGACCTAAAAATACACAGTTTTCAAGTGATGTTTGTTAATGCTTTGTTGTTATCCACTTTAATTCAAAATTCCGTGTTCAAAACGTTACAATTCTATTAATGCATCTATATTTTGTTATAAAAAGACATAAAGAACGTATAATAGAGGAAAGATGTAAGATAGTTAGGTAGTAGTCGACCGTTTTAAAACTATCAAAATCTCGTGTTTTGAATAGAAGTACAACAGAACATGAAACTTTTCAGTTCTTATTATCGTACATTATAGTGTGGTTATTATTTATTAACCATAAATTTTGATTTTAGAAATAATGGGAAAATCTATAGATTCTCAAGAAGATGATAGAATCGTGGCTTTAAAACATCTTGTAGAAACCGAGTGGCTTTTGTAGAATTTATTGACTGGCTTTTGTAGCATTTATTGACTGGCTTTTGTAGCATTTCAAAGAAATGCGGGAAAACAGTCAAAAGAAATGCGGGAAAACAGTCAAAAGAAATGCGGGAAAACAGTCAAATAGAAATGCGGGAAAACAGTCAAAAAAAACGCGGAAAAACAATCAAACGCGGAAAAACAATCAAATGCGGGAAACACGATTAGACATAAATTGTTGATTTTCTTGTAAAAAGAAAATTTTAAACATTCGAAAGAAGATAAAATGAGAATAATACTAATACTAATTCTAGCATTGAGTATATCAGAGATAAATGCTCAGATGGATGTGATTACATTATCTAATCCATCTTTTGAAGATAGTCCCCGTAAAGGAGGAGAAGTGAACGGCATAAAAGGCTGGTATGATTGCGGAATAATTAACTTTCCAGAAGAATCTGCACCAGATATTCACCCACAGGACTTCTGGGAAAACACAAAACAAGCTTCCCATGGCAAAACCTATCTTGGTATGGTAGTCAGAGATAATGAATCTTGGGAATCTGTCTCTCAGAGAATGTCATCTCCAATGAAAGCTGGTCAATGTTATAGTTTTAGCATGGAACTATCTAGATCCGCTAAATATATGAGTGGTTCGAGATATGCTTTGGAGAACTTCGATGATAAGAGTCAAAATTACAGTTATACTACCCCTACTGTCGTAAGAATATGGGGAGGTTCTGGATATTGTAATACAAAAGAACTTCTGGCAGAAACTGTACCCGTAAAACATTCTGAATGGAAAACTTACCCATTCAAACTTTCTCCATCATTTAATCACAAAGTAATTACTATCGAAGCCTACTATAAGGTGCCAGTTTTACTCCCTTACAATGGGCATATATTAATAGATAATTGTTCGGAGATTACAGAAATAAACTGTAGCGATGAGATCGTGGCTCAAGTTGAAGAACCTAAAACAAAGATTCCACCACATAAACGATTTAAGAAAAAGAAGAAAAAGGTAAAAGAAGAAAAAGTGGCAGATAATGTGGTGGTTGCTTCTACAGTAACTCCGAAATCAAAAGTCATGAATCTTGATAGATCTAAATTAAAAAAGGATCAAACTATCGAAATCAAGAATCTATACTTTAACTCGGATGCTTCAGCTATTAGTTCAAATTCATATGATGTACTCAATGAGATCTATTACTTCCTGAATGAAAATGATGACATCACTGTTGAAATTGGTGGGCATACGAATAGCACACCCACTCATGATTATTGCGATAAACTATCTGAAGAAAGAGCAAAAGAAGTCGCTGTATATTTAGTTGAAAAAGGAATTAAAGGTGATCGAATATTCTATAGAGGTTATGGAAAACGAAAATCAATAGCATCTAATCTATCTGCCAAAGGAAGAAAGAAAAACCAAAGAGTAGAGATTAAAATATTAAGCATTGGGCAAAAGTCTATTCACATTCCAGCTCACTAAAACTCAATGCTAAAATAACATGAAAGACGTTTCTATATTTTAAAATAAATTTACTACTATCTATTATTTAAATAAAACACTAAGCCTATTATCCTTAGCTGGGTTGTGCTTTTTTGCTTCATATTTTCATTTAAATAATCCACCTATTTCCTCTTCTAATTATGACTGCGCATCTCCTAATACGAGTTTCGTAGACGGAGAGGTATTGCACTATAAGGCCTACTATAATTGGAAAATGATATGGATTCCTGCTGGTGAAGTAAAATTCACAGTTTCAGAGGACAGCACAGAATACAAATATATAGCAAAAGGCAAAAGCTTTAGTTCCTACGATAATTTCTTCCGAGTCAATGATTACTTTGCTACTACCGTAGATAAACAGACTATGCTTCCAAATACTTTTGTGAGGTATGTAGAAGAAGGCGACTATCGTCGATTTGACAGCTTGACATTTGATCATAGAAATCTCATAGTCCATAGTTTGAATGGGAAAACAAAAGCTACTGCGGAAGAAAAATCATTTGCTATCGATTCGTGTGCATTGGACCTACTTTCGGTCATGTACAGTCTAAGAAATATTAATACAAATGAATACGATCCTGGTGAATCAATAGACATTACTATGTTTTTGGATCAAGAGGTCTTCCCAATCCACGTAGGCTATGATAAAAAAGAACGCAAAAAGATAAAAGATCTAGGTAAATACAATACGCTTCTTATCCATCCAGAACTCGTGGTTGGTAATATTTTCAAAAAAGGAGACAAAATGAACATTTGGGTTTCGGATGATGAAAACAAAGTGCCTTTAATGATCGAATCACCAATTAGCGTAGGTTCCGTGAAAGCTGTATTACAATCATATTCTGGGCTGAGATATGATGGTGAATTGGATTGATTTTTCGAATAGTTCAAACAACTTTTGAGACTGACTTATTATGTCTTTTTTCATTGATTTAGTGGTTTAAAATAGATATGTTTTTTAATCATTCTTACATATAAACTATCCGAATTCTTTTGTCCAATTATACTTATTGATAAAAAGCCACTCCCCTCATATCAAAATGCGTACTTTTGCAGCTTAAATAAGAATATAATGTCGCACGTAGTAGCAATAGTAGGAAGACCGAATGTTGGTAAATCAACTCTATTCAATAGATTGATAGGAGAAAGAAAAGCCATCATAGATAATATAAGTGGAGTCACGAGAGACAGAATCTATGGATGGAGTGATTGGAATGGAAAAGATTTCACTGTAGTAGATACGGGGGGATTTGTACACGGTTCTGATGATGTATTCGAAGCGGCTATCCGATCTCAAGTGACTATAGCCATAGAGGAAGCCGAGGTTATCATTTTTATGGTCGATGTAACTACTGGAATTACAGATCTTGACGAAGAAGTAGCAAACATGTTGCGGAAGTCAAACAAAAAGATATTTGTTGCTGTCAATAAAGTGGATAACAACAAACGTCAATTAATGGCAAACGAATTCTGGGGACTTGGATTCGAAAACACATTCTTCTTGTCATCTATCTCAGGAAGTGGAACAGGCGAAATATTGGATGCGTTAGTAGAAGTGCTACCGCCGGAAGAAAGTGACAATGCAGAAGAGGGAATTCCAAAACTTGCACTTGTTGGACAACCGAACGTTGGGAAATCGTCTATGACAAATGCTCTATTGGGAGAAGATAGAAACATCGTAACTAATATACCAGGAACTACAAGAGATTCCATTTATACAAAGTATAATAAATTTGGTCACGAATTCTATTTGATAGATACCGCTGGAATACGTAAAAAAAGTAAGGTTCATGAAGATCTAGAATTTTACTCAGTAATACGAGCTGTAAAAGCGATCGAAGAAGCCGACATCTGCCTTTTAATGCTAGATGCACAGGATGGTCTTGAATCTCAAGACCTCAGTATCCTCGGACTTATCCAGAGAAGAAAAAAAGGTCTTGTAATAGTTGTAAACAAATGGGATCTTGTAGAGAAAGAAACAAACACAGCTAGAGACTTCGAGCTCAAATTGAAGGAAAAGATTGCTCCATTTAATGACGTCCCTGTTGTATTCACCTCTGTTCTTGAAAAACAAAGAATATTCAAGGCAATAGAAGCAGCAATAGAAGTTAATAAAAATCGAACTCAGAAAATAAAGACTTCGGAACTGAATGACTATATCCAAGATGTAATGGAACGTACTCCGCCCCCTGCACATAGAGGTAGATTTATCAAGATCAAATATGTGACTCAATTACCAGTTTATTATCCTGCATTTGCATTCTTCTGTAATCATCCCAAACATGTAAAAGAATCGTACAAAAACTTCCTTGAAAATAAAATGAGAGAGAAGTATAATTTTGAAGGTGTGCCGATCAGTATATTTTTTAGAGAGAAATAAGCAAAGTGTAATGAAACACCGATGACTGAGCTATTAAGACCAGAGGAAATAATTAAGATCATCGGTTAGTTTTTTATTCCAATTCAAAGAAGAATTGAAACTTGTGTCCTTAAATTTTTATTTATATAGCATTCTGGAGAACAAGCTATAGTCATCCAAGGATGGTGATTTAACATAAATGGTATACTTTTCTATGGGAATAAAATTTTAAACATATGAAAATTGTAGAGACAAAATTCGCAGGACTACTTGTAATCGAACCAAAAGTATGGGGAGATGATAGAGGGTATTTTTTTGAGTCCTTCAAGAAAGAAACTCTTTTGGATCAAGGGGTAAATATAGATTGGATTCAAGATAATGAATCATTTTCTGAGAAAGGAGTACTACGAGGCCTGCATTACCAATTAGAACCTCAAGCACAAACAAAACTAGTAAGGGTAGCGCAAGGAGAAGTATTAGATGTAGTGCTTGACATACGGCCTAATTCTGCAACTTATGGTGAAACATTCTCTATTCTATTAAGCGGCGCCAATAAAAAACAGCTTCTAGTTCCAAAAGGATTTGCACATGGCTATGTAGTATTGAGCGCAACTGCACTATTCCTATATAAAGTAGATAAACCTTATGCTCTAGATTTAGAAGCGGGAATAAAATTTGATGACCCGAAGCTTAACATTGACTGGAAGCTTCCTTACTCGGAATTAAAATTATCAGCAAAGGATAAAGTGCAACCAAAATTTGGGGACCATAAGCCTTTTGGTGCGAGTAAAAAAAGACAAAAGAATAATAATAATAATAATAATAAAACAACAATATTAGTTACGGGTGCCAATGGTCAGTTGGGTCAATCATTCCAAAAGATAGCAGACCAATTTGATGATTTTGATTTTCATTTTTATGGCAGCAAAGAACTAGACATTACAGATGGAAAAGTCGTCAGTGAAAAAATAGAATCTATTAAGCCTAAGGTATTTATCAATTGTGCCGCTTATACCAAGGTAGATGATGCCGAAGATCATGAGGAGGCTAATTGGAATGTAAACGTAATTGCTACTCATAACATAGCAAGGATTTGTAAGAAGAATGATATTCTACTCTTTCACTATTCTTCTGACTATGTATATCATAGTATAGAAGGAGAAAAAATGGATGAATTAACACCTACAACTCCTCAAGGAAAATATGCTACGTCAAAACTTAGAAGTGAAGAAGTAATCGATGCGACTTCTCCAAGAGCAATCATAATGCGTACATCATGGATCTATTCTGAGTTTGGAAACAATTTCCTAAAGACAATGCTTGATCTTGGTAAAAGGGGTATTGATTTAAAAGTAGTAAATGATCAGGTTGGAACACCTACTTATGCGACTGATATAGCATTATCCACAATGAAGATAATCGAGCAAGTAGAGAATAAATCAGTGCCATTAACGCATCCATTAATCCTAAATTATGCTGGTGATGGTAAAACGAATTGGCATGATTTTGCAGCTTACATTTTCGAAACTGCTGGAATCACAGTAAATTTAACTGGCATCCCTAGTGAAGAATACCCTACTAAAGCCAAAAGACCAAAGTGGAGTGTTCTTGATATGAAGCGGATACAATCAACTTTCGGAATCACCCCAAAAAACTGGAAAGAATCCGTTAAGGAATGTATCAAAATACTTAAAGCTAAAAACTGATTTCGTCTTCCATAAATTGGCTATTTGAATATCTAACAGTTAGATTCAACTTAATAAACTAACTATTATGAAATCCCAATGAGTGAACTATAGAGACCAAAGGAAATAATTATAGAGCGTTGGATTATTTTCAGTGTCCTTAAAATTCACTTTTAAAGATACAGATGAACAAGCCAAACATCAGAGAAGATGACTAAAACATTAATGGTTAATTTTCGAAGAAATAAAATTTTAAATGTATGAAATTATTAAAAAAGATACTCATCGGACTTCTAGTTTTCATAGTCCTCCTACTAGTATTGGCGTATTTCTTACCTAGAAAAATGGATATCTCAGTCACAGAAAAAGTAGATGCTCCAGCCAAATATGCTTTTAATATTCTTAATGATTTCAAAAATCAAGAAATATGGGACCCTTGGTTTGCTAAAGATTCTACTATGACGTTTACATATGGAGAAAAAACGCTGGGAGAAGGTGCTTATTTAGACTATAGTAGTGATAATTATGGATCAGCTAGGACTACTAGAGCAACAACCGTACAAGATGATAAAATCCTATTGACAAGCGAATCGGAGGATAATGGAGGAGCAAGTATGAGTTATAATTTCGAGCCAGCTGGTGACAAATCAAAACTTACTTGGGGATTCAGTTCCGAGATCGGATGGCCTAAGAATCTTATTTCTTTTTTCATAAAGTCAAGTATGAAAAAAGATATGAAGGTCGGTATCTCTAACATTTCTAAGGTAGCTAATGAAAGATGGAAGAATAGAACATATAATGGATACCAAGTAAATCAAGAAGTTAGACAAAGTATCAATTATGTAATCAACCGAGATGTTGTTCCGTTTGCACAATCTGATAAGTTCTACACTCAGAATCTGCAGCCTTTATTTCTCAAGATCCAAAAAGCAGGTGTAAAGATGGAAGGTAATTCTTGTGCACTAGTCTATAACTATGATTTTGCCAACAATACGCTTGATATGGCAACTGCCATTCCTATCCAGGAAGAAGTAGCAATTGAAGGTGCAGGAACCGAAACATTAGAACAAGGAAAGGTTTTGGTGGTTGATTATTTCGGTGATAGACAAGGAACTATGCCCGCTCACCTAGCGATAGATGACTATATGAGAGATAGAGGATTATTCAACGAATATCCTGTTGTGGAAGAGTATATCACAGATCCTACAGAAGAGAAAGATCCAAGTAAGTGGTTGACAAAGGTGATATATTATTTATCGGAGTAGATTATTAAATCGGTGGGTTATTGAGTTTACCAAATTCAAGCAAATTCAATAATATGAGCTCTAGGTATTAGATAGTTAGTTTAATTAGTTTAGCATTTTTTGGACTTGACTTCTCCAATCATATTTGGATTTGATAATTTCTTTATTGAGTGTTGATTTTACTTGATGAGTTGATTTCCATTCGGTATACTTATCTTGAATGAATGACTGCATCTTACCTTTAGAGATAGGTGGATTGTATACAACTTCCCCAGCATTCAACTCTGAAAAGAGTGCTTCGAATTCTGGATCATATACACCATTTATAAGGCATAATGTTGGGTTAAGTGCTTCGAAATATTCGAAGATTTTTCCAGTAAGTACGCCCGTAAGTTCGGGACTTGATGACGTAAGCAAAAGGTTTATATGAGATCGATTTTGTATTGTTTTGGCTTCATCTTGCGCAACCATTCCTGTGTTAATAAAAATGCTTTTTAGTCCTGCTTCAGATATCCATTCCTCGAAACGCATACCGTCTCTGCCTGCATATATTATGTTGATATCAGAAACTTCAATAACTCCGGAATCTATCATTAACTTCAGTTCTGTAAACATCGGTCTTGGGTCACGATAATCGAAGTATAATGAGCCAGTATATGAGATAGTAAATTTATCATATTGTCTTTCTGGCTCGCGAAGATCTACTCCTCTGAGTATTGTTTTTGTTGGTCTACCATTTAATTCTAACTGCCTACTAAGTCCATCAGATATCGATGTTACTACGTCGGCTTTACTCAAAACTTTCCTTTCTATTCTCTTTTGATAATTGCTAAAGATTACATTTTTATAAATAGGTTCGATTTGTAAATCTCGATAGTCAGCAATCCATTTGAGATGCGGAAATTTACGCTTTAATAAATATGCGACAAAATGATCTGCATAAGGACCAAATGAGCTATATATCGTAGTGATATTTCCATTTGCAATAAGCTGCTTCGCTTTTCTATATGCACCATAGATGTAGATCAGATTTCCTTCCGCTAGCAACAAACTAAAAGGATATGACTTTTGTACTTTCAACAACCATTGGAAGAATGGACTTGCTTTTTTAGTTGTCGCTTTGTGACTATCATTATTTCCTTTTCCTGCAAGGAGTCTTCTGTAGTCAAATGTATATACGTCTTCTATACTTAGATTAGATGGAAGTACTCGTGGCTCGATTGGGAATCTAGTGTAATTATCAGACGTGAGCACATGCACTTCATCAAAGAACTCTGTAAATGTACATGCTATATGATAATTCCTAATAACCGCAGTAGACAGCAATGGTGGGAAGTAATAATGGATACAGAGTATTTCTTTCAAATGGCCAGAATCATTAATAGATGAAGATTCACGCGACTATTTAGTCGTTTTTTGATTCAATATAAGCTCAACTTGAGTATAAATATCAGCCGCTATTTTGCGATCGTCGAACTCGTTGAGTGCTTTTTGACGCCCTAATTCTCCCATTCTATGTCGAGCTTCCGCAGTAAGATTAATAAACTGCTCAAATACTTTTCTCAAAGAAGAAGTACTTCTCACTTCGGCTAAATACCCATTTTTTCCTATATCTACAGCTTCTCTACAGCCCGCCGTGTCCGTAGTTATAACAGGCTTGCCCATGGCCATACCCTCAGTGATCGTCCTTGGTATTGCTTCTCTATAAGATGGCAATACGATACAATCCGACTTAGCTATGAAAGGTCTTACATCCTTCTGAAATCCATAATATTTCACAATATCATTGGCTGTCCATCCTACTAGATCTTCTTTATCTACAGTCGCAGGATTGTCAGGATCCAACTCTCCTACTATTGAAAAAGTAACATTGGGATATTTTTCCTTTATGATCTTTGCCGCAGCCACATATTCGCCTATTCCTTTATCATAAAGTAATCTACCTATGAAAGTGAAATTGACATTCTCACCTGGAGTCATATGTCCATTAGGATATGGATGATAATATGTAGTATTTACGCCACAACCCTTGATCGAAACGCCTTGATCTCCCTTCGTTATTCCAAGACTATCAAATAGCTCTCTATCTTCAATGTTCTCAAAAATGAATTTCTTATGATATTTAGCGACAAACCGATAGAGCTTTGTCGTAATATCTCGAATCCACCCCTTATGTATAAATGCATACCCTAGCCCAGTTACCATCGCTATTGAAGGTACACCCGCAATCTTAGCGGCAATCCCTCCAAAAATATTTGGCTTATTGGTATAGTGAAGAATAAGGTCCGGTTTTAATTTTTTGTATTTTCTAATTAGTTCCGCCACTAAAATCATGTCTTTTAGTGGATTGGTACTGTCTCGATCTAGCGTTCTTAGATTAACATGCTGCACAGTAGGATACTTTTCCTTATACTCTACATATTCATCTATAGGAGCTATCACAAGGACGTCATGACCTTCGGCTAGCAACTTATCTATGACGTTAAGTCTGAAGTTGTAGATATTCCATGTGGAGTTCGCTACTAACGCTATTTTCATTTAAATTCTGACTACTTAATTTAGTTACAAATGTATAAAAATTATTCTCTTCCTATCTCAGCATATACTGCATCAAGACTTCTTTCGATTCCTTTTCCTTTCCATTCCTCTGCACCAGGGATAGTCTGAGTCGTATCCTTCAACTTTTCTAATGGAATACTCGCTCGAAGAGATTTTTCTCCAAAAATTAAGAGCTTCTCCAAATAATTTTGAAATGCTTTTATTTCTTCTTTTCCACCAGTCACCTCATATCCATCTCTAGCATGTCCCCATATATAGATTGTCTCATCATCGTAATTGACCATAGCCTTATCAAGTACTTTGATCCAGTTTTCGATATTTGCACCAGCACCCATATCTATGTATGGAAACCTCCTATTAAATACTAGATCTCCCAAATGGACAACATTCGCATTTTCAAAATGAACTAATGCATCTCCGTCCGTATGTGCAGCTCCATGATAATTTAGTGTTACAATCTCACTTCCAATATTCCTGGAAATCGATGTGCGAAAAGTGTCTGTAGGATATAATTGTTTATCTTCTGTTCCTTTTTTCTTGGCTGATGCTTCTTGATTCTTACGGCTATTGGAGTGTGCTAGTATCATATCCGTTCGATCTTTGAACACTGGATTACCTGCCGTATGATCTCCATGATGATGTGTATTGATCAGAAGATCAACATTGCCCAGATCAAGCCTATCTATCTCAGTCAATAGATGATTTGATTGTTCCGGAAACTGAGTATCTACGACGACTATTCCATCTTTGGAAGCCATCCAACCTATCGTTCCTCCTCTTTCGGTGAAGTATCCAACTCCGCCACGGAGCATTTGCATATTATAGTCTTGTCCAAGCGGAGCTATGAATTTTGACTTCGTCTTGCAGGCATATAGTTGACTGAAGAGGAAGGTGTATGCTGTTGCTTGGGCTGTGGTGGTAAGGAAGTTTCTTCTTTTCATGGATAGAA
>CALKXE010000173.1 GCA_938003955.1 uncultured Saprospiraceae bacterium
CAGAAACTTAATGCTTATGTCCCGCATGAGAATGAGAGGTCTCCCCAAGGAATAACTCACTATACACATCTTGCATACATCTTTCCTCGTCTTCAGCATTAAGATTGATAAATGTATCGTCAAACTTCTCTTCTGGATCAATATCTATTCTCATATCCTGATCATCGTTATTGATATCAAATCTTACAATACCATCAACTATTGTCATCTGAGGGATTGCATATACAGATAATGGATGTGCGCTGAATATAGCGATATCTCCATCTTTCCCTTTCTCTATTGACCCTACTCTATCGCCAATTCCTAATTGCGTTGCAGGGTTTATAGTGATGAGTCTTAATGCTTCATTATCCGTCAAGTCACCGTATCGTTGCGTCTTTGCCGCTTCGTGATATAGATGTCTAATTAATTCTCCAGAATCAGAATTGATGGATGTTACAACACCATTTCTCACCAAGATTGCTGCATTGTATGCTGTACTATAATATACTTCGAATTTGTATGCCCACCAATCAGAAAAAACAGATGCTCCTGCACCAAATTTCGCTAATTCCGGAGCTACTTTGAAACCTTCATTAACGTGTTGAAAACATAGTTTACTCACTCCGTAGTCTTCTAGCACATTCATAAGCATTAGTAGCTCATCCGCCCTGTACGAATGACAATGGATGATTATCTCACCATCTAATATGTCCACAAGCGTTTCCATTCTGCGACTATATGTCGGAGGTGTCTTTGTTTTTTTACTATTAAAACTAGCCCATGCTTTTTTATAAAGCTGTGCTTCCGAGAATGCAGACCTGAATACTTGTTCAACACCCATTCTTGTGCTAGGTGTAATTCTTCTGCCTTCACCGTGAACCCGTATTGGATTTTCTCCTAGCGCAAACTTTATCGTTCTTGGCGCATTTTGCATTCTGAGATCATCAGGATCCCATGTTCCATATCTATGCTTTATAGTTTCACATTCTCCTCCAATTGCATTTGCTGAACCATGCATAGCGTGCGAAATGGTAACTCCACCAGCTAGTGCTCGATAGATTCCTACATCTTGAGGATCTAATCCATCTCCTACAAACACTTCTGAAGTTACCGGATTGGTAGCTTCATTCACTGTTTCTAATGCGATATGAGAATGCGCATCCACTATCCCTGGCATTACGAATTGCCCTTTAGCATCTACAACTTGTGTGCTTCTATCGGCAGTCAGATCTTTGCCTATTTTTTCGATTTTTCCATTCTTGATCAATATGTCCGTATTTTCCTTCACGCCGTCTGTGATCGTGAGTACTGTCCCGTTTTTGATCAATATGCTTCCTGTCTCTTGTGCTGTACCCAAGAAGGCTACCATCATTGCACATAGACTTAATATATATTTCTTCATTTGATTTGTTTAATTATTGAGAATAATAAGAATGAGGTTCTACTCTGGCTTTTTTGATCCAGTCATCGGAAACGATCCAAATTCACCAACTGCTACTGTCCCTTCGAACGTATCACCGTCCACATCTACGCTGATAGAGTATGTCATTCCGTCCACTGTAAGATCAAAGCTTAATGACGATCCATCTAAATTAACATTCGTACCATCAATAAAATCATCTGGTTCATCAGAAGAGTTTGTACTTATCTCAAGGTTGTCTCCTTCCCCTTTGACAATCATGGTTCCTGATTGTGTTTCTCCTGGAATCTCTACTTCATAAGACCAAGATCCAGCTAATTCCACTGTCTCACCGTCTCCAGATTTCTTCTTTTTCTTCTCTTCTTTATTATGTTTTACATTACCATCGACGATAACATACTTGATTTTCGATTTCTCATCAAAGTATGGCTTATCTGTGATGAATATGTTAGCAATCTTACCTGGCTCTACTGTACCAGCCATCGCTGATATACCAAGTAACTTTGCTGGATTTACCGTCAATGCTGATAATGCTGCATTCTCAGACAATCCTCCACTTACCATTCTTAGTATATTATTTTTAATATCCTTTGGCTTAGTATCTAGTGTCGATAGGCTAAAATTGATGTTTTGCTTTTCGAACATTGCCGCTTGCGATACATATTCATCATGAGATTTTTTCTTTCTCTCGTTTAGCATTTTCGTTTCAGGATCCATCTCTTTTTTAGCTTTTGCTTTCTTTTTAGATTTCTCTTTCTTCTCGGTCTTTTCATCACCTTCTACTTCTTCATCCTTCTTTTTGTCCTCTTTCTTTTCTTCTTCCTCTTTCTCATCTTTTATTTCTTCAGGAAGGTTTAGTGACAAAACAACAGGCATTCTCAAACCAGATATAGAACTCATTAACGGCCATCCTTGACGAACTCCCGTAAGTACCATATTATACCCTAATTCCTTTTGGAGTATGAGTGCTCGATTTACATCTTTCACTTTTGGTGCATAGAAAAACACTGGCATTTTATTTTCCACCACTGGATATAAAGCCGCCAGTTCTTCTGACTGCTTTGGTCTATCGAGGCCATTTGGATTCAGTGCATATGCTTTTTTATAGTTGTTACTGTATGTTGCATTTTTGATCAAGTCTCTGAACTGCGACATCACACCGATAGTGGTCGCTGGAAACATTCCTCTTGCTGACTTGAACTGAGAAAACTGAGATACGTTTTCTTTTATGATAGACTCCGCTGGTTTAAGATCTCCAGTCGAGAGCACACTACCCTGCCCCGGGAGCATTCTACCCCTTGGCACAACATGCACGAACCCGAAACCTAGAGCTCTCAATTCACCCATTGACTTATCTAGCTTCTCTCCGATTGAGCCTCTTACTGTGTATTGCGGTGTAATACCTGCTAGATCTTTTGGCGGACTGCCAGGATTATCAACTTTAGGTCTGTCTTTGTTTTCTTTTTTGGCAACACCAGCATGAGAACATGCATCAATAAATCCCGCATACACATACATAGAGTCCGCATCAATCACCTCTGCATCAAAAGGTATAGGGATATTAGGACCTACTGATTTTATCATTCCATCTTTTATTAAAACAGAAGTATTAGACAATACTGTTCCTGGTTTCTGCACAACGAATGCATTCTTGACATAATAGGTCGTTGTGACTTCCTTTGCATCGTTACTGTTTTGACTAAGAGCAAATTGGAAACTTCCAAAAACTGCCACTATCATCCAAAGTAATCGCTTACAACTAGTGTTAGTAATCATATAGGTTAGTTTAATTTCGAATTAATGCAGGAAGATAATAAATAGATAAGATTAATACGCCCATGTAACATGTCAAAAAATTAAAAATCGATGAGATGTTAGCTTTTAACGATGAAGCTGCAAATATTACCAAAGGTAATTTCAGTCATATTATTGAGCATGCAGAAATTAACGTCTACAGCTTAAGAGTGAAGCCTAGATTGTTATATGATCTCATACAGATGGATTACCATCCAAAGATGAGAGAACAGTAGTTAAAAATTTAAATAATAAACGGAAAGAGAATTATGTATAGTCTGACATTAGAATCATTTCAGTTTATAAACATACCCCACATTAAGCCCCATCGTCACATATTTCTGACTGATCTGATTGATCTCATTACTGAAATCCGTCGGGTAATAAGTAAACCTTGGGGCAATATAAAAATCACCGAGTCTTCCAAAGTTTCTTCCAATCATGATACCACCAAAATAACTAAGGCCTATTCTCTTTTTGAAATACTCATTGAGAGACAAGTTCGTGTAATCACTTTTGGATGTTAATAAATTACCAGTAGCTCTTGTCATCAGATTGATCTTTACACCAGCTTCTATTCCAACATCGAATCCACCTATATAAGAATTGTATCCTACAGATACCGGCAAATCAAAAAGGTGAATATAATTGTGTTGCCTATTTTTTCCAGTAAACGTCTTTTCGCTAATAATCGGCCCCGTGATCGTAGTAATAGAGTCTCCATTGGCAGACACAGTTTGAGAGATAATACCAATAGTTGTATCAGGTAAGGTATAGTTGTACTCCAAATCCGTTCTTTCCGAAATCCTAGAGTAAGATATCCCCGCTTTTAGATATATAGGCAGCTTATCTCGAACTAGCATAGTATACAGTCCTAAATTTATGCCTTCTAATGTTTCCTCATATGTTTGTCTTTCTTCGAACGCTTGTACATCTTCTTGTCTTTTATTTACGATCGTTTTATATGGCGAAAAAACACCAACTTCAGGAATCAGAGCTAATCTCCAAAACGCTTGATTAAATGATGGACAGTTAATTTTCATTCTTGAGAACAGGTCATCTGATTTCGCATCTAAACCTTGAATATTAATTGATCGACTCAAAATGTTTGGCAACATAACATTAGGTCTTGTTTTAGATATTGACTCATTATCAATAGTTGACTTAAAGTAAGACAACTTTTGTTTGTTGCTTCCCGCTATTAATTCCGATTGACTTTTATCAGTATAGCTTGGTTGCGTTACTGTTGAAGTTTTAGATAAATTTTCTTCCTTTTTAATTGATGTTTTTAGAGTAGTATTCTTTTCAGATTGAACAGAATGTATTTTGGTTTCTTGATTTATTTGTAAATCAGCGATATCCTTATCCCTTAGTTCGTTTGCACTGATTGTAGAATTATCTTCACTCTGATTACTTACAGCACTTGTAACTATTGTATTCAACAAATCCTTACTCTCTTCTGCCGCTATTATATTTGATGTGTTTTGCTTCGATTCAGAACTATTATTATTTTCTTTTGAGTTATCATTACCAGGAACACTCTGATTATTTTTCAAATCATTTTTTAATTGATTATTGTTTTCATTTTGAGCGAAGCTAAAAGATTGGTCTCCATCCATCGCTACGAATGTTGCATACGAACCTAATAGTATCATAGGTATCAATAACCAAA
This sequence comes from uncultured Saprospiraceae bacterium, assembly GCA_938003955.1. GTDB lineage: Bacteria > Bacteroidota > Bacteroidia > Chitinophagales > Saprospiraceae > CAJXUU01. Next base: position 4,869 of record CALKXE010000173.1, read on the forward strand.
GTAGAAATGGTCTCAACTTTCTCTTACGAGGTAGATCACCTAAATTGAGCCCCGCTAACAATTGATTGACATCTACAGCTTCTTGAGCTCCCCCAAGTTCCGTCCCTATGTGTTTTTCAAAATCAGAATATTTCATTTCCTCTTTATTTACATCTTGTGTAATAATGCTACACGTTGATTTTCTTTATTTTGTCTTTCTTCTATAATCTCTATAAGTCTGGCTCTTGCTCTACTTAGAGATGCTCTTGATGTACCTTCTGAGATAGATAACACTTCACTAATTTCTTTATGTGAATAGCCTTCTACTACGTGCATATTGAACACTAAATAAAGCGCTTTGGGCAGCTCACATAACAAACTCAATATATCTTCTTTCCCCAGTGTACTATAGACATCAGGAACTTCACTGTGTTGACTAGTATCATGTAACATATCCGGCTCAAAATGAACTTTGAAGTTCTTCTTCTGAAACGTGATTGTACAATTAACAGCAATTCTCTTCATCCATCCTTCAAACGACCCTTTCCCACTATAACTATTTATGTATTTAAAAATATTTATAAACGATTCTTGTAAAGCATCATTTGCTGATTCTGAATCCCTTGAATATCTTCTACATATCGCCAAAAGTCCGGGAGCATAGTTGCGCACCAGACGTTCTTGGCAATTTTTTTCGCCTTTTTTACAACCTTGTATGATCCTTTCGAGGTCCAACTATATTAATTGTATTACTCAGGTTAAAAATTTATTCTATTATCACTTCTTCATGCGCAATGTAACAACCAGTATTTTCATCCGTGACAATTACAATATAAGTTCCTGCCATCAACTCAACCTGAGCATTTACATTAGTAACATCAGCTCCTGTCAATTTATCAATAATTATCAGTTCTCCAGTAACACAACCACCTGTACATGCCTCGGTGTCATCTAAGAAGACATCTATAAATCCGTCAGTACAGTTTTCACAGCTTGTATTTTGGAGACCTTGAATCTGAAGGCCTTCAAAATGAGGCAACTCTACCAATTCTTTATTATCACACCCAACACTTAAATCTTCCGCTCCAAAATAGTATCTATATCCACTCTCTAAAATTGGAATATCAACTTGCCCATCTTCTTGCGCAACATCAAATCTTTCTAATAATCCTATTGATTCATAGAAATACTGGTACGTAAGATCCAATACATCATATTGAACAGAGCCTGCACTACAAGAATAATTCAAATTCAAATCGACTTCTGTTCCTATATTACCTAGTGTAACTGAGCCGGTTCGAATACATTCGTTTTGATCAGTAACCGTATAACTATACTCCCCTGCCGCAAGTGCAGAAATAGATGAAGACATAGATTTCCCTCCTTCCCATTCCCATAGGTATGTATAAGGCCCGTACCCTTCATCTTCAAGGATAGAAATCGTAGAAAAATCACAATCAGGTATGATCTCATAATTGATTGTAGCTGTCACGTCATAGACTTCAATTTCTGCATTTATTTCACATTCATTAGCATCGGTAACGGTAAGTTTATACAGTCCAGGCCATACATTAGCCAAGTTTGTTATTGTAGAATTAAACCCATTGTTACTTTCCCATTTGTATTTATAAGGCTCTTCTCCTCCTAAAATGGCAGATTCTATTACGCCTCCATTCTGAGTGCAAGACCCATTGTAAGAAGATATACTGACCAATTCCAAACTTCTATATTCTTGAATGATCTCACAATAGTTAACGATGCATCCTGTTGCTAAATCAGTGACGCTAACACAAGTTTCAATCCCAGTGCTAAGTGCAGTGTTAGAAATTTCAGATCCTCCATCACTCCATAAATAGCTAAATTGTCCAGATCCACCATCAGTTAGTACGTTTACGATATCATATCCTCCATTATTACAAGGATCTAATTTTTCAAATACAAATGATACTGTATAGTCACATGCTGGTTCACATATTTCTAGTTTAATATCTAACATGTTCACCTGATTTATTTCTAATACAGGTGATGTTTCATTGTCCTTCATTGCAAAAATATCGAACATCTGATCTTGTGAACATATAACATCTCCCAAATTCAAATTAAATACTCCACTGTCGTCAGTCGTCTGCACAATGGTAGTTGCTCCATTCCTTATTATTATAAGAGCTTCAGATACTGGATTATCATTACAAAGCACACTTCCAGATCTTATATCTTGTTCCGTTTCAATAATAATATCACCTCCATTATTAGGCTCATTGAATGGCCCAATTGTGATATTCTTTAAGACTTGATTACAAAGCGGATGGACTATCTGTAAGTTAAGATCTTCCCCCATTGGTAGTTTAGTACAGATAAAACCATCATTATCCGAGATTCCTGTTGCACATAACTTATTGTTGACAAAAACATTAAACTTATAATTCTTCGCTGGCAAATCCGCTTCATTCACTAGCTTAGCACAGTAGTGAGTCAATGAATATGGTTCCGCAAACATGTAGTTTCCAATTTCGGACACCTCAATTATATAAAATTGCCCTTCCTTTTTAGCCACCCCTATTTCATTCCAATAACCAGAAGACTCGTCATACTTCCAAACTTCAATTTCGTCTTTTGCAGATGACAATAGACTTTGGCTAATTGGGAATTTAATAACAAAGCTTTGTTGTGATTTGATTTGTAATAGAGCACCGGATGAAGCATACAATGAGACATGTACAGATCCGAATGTTCCTAATACTTTATTGCTACCATCAGTATCTAAACCTATCAAACTGCCTAACATGTCATCATTAAAAGTAGGTTCCTCTGGATAGTTACCTCTTATGTTAGTTTTTACATCTCCTGAGTAAGAAGATCCGTTTTGCTGTGAAATAACATTTGGACCAAAAGTAACCAACCCATCATCTCCAAACTCTACAGATCCACCATCAACACTAGCAAAAGCACCGTTGGAATTGACTTCCATCAGCTTCAATCTTGCTGTCCCTGCACCTTCATCATTTGGGTAAACAAAATCAGCACCATCTAAATATCCTTCTTTAGCTACAATTACAAGTGTACCTTGCCCATCCAATTTAACATCAGATAGCTGAAAGACACCGTAATCATTAGTAGTTGTAGATGCACTATATATTGACACTAATGCATTAGCGACAGGCTGATTATCTTTTCCATAAACAAAGCCCACCATTGTTCCTTCTATCTCAGTAAAAGTATACGGTACTGTAATTTGAGTTTCTGTGACGGACTTCAAATTATCATCATTCACATCCTTATGACAGGATGTAAGTGCCATGACAATCAAAAATAGATATAAAAATTTTATCCTCATTTCTCGAATTTTCTTCCTTAAGCAACACCAAAAAAATGGATTATTTACTTTGTGATAGAACAAGTAAGGGCATCAAGTAATAAATTTAATAAAATATACTAGATACTCAAAACTATACAACTTCAAGAATAAGAGTGACAACAGAAGAAAAACGCTGCTATCCTTATATAAAAAAGCAAAATTTCACTAGAAAATAAATTAGAGGCCCGCAAAAATATCGCTTTCATAACCTAACTGTGTTGGAGAATCACCTTCTTCCACATTTTTCATATCAAATGATAATGTAGTACTTTTGTGTGAAGTAGCCACTTTTGCGCCGCCTTTTAGTGTCTTCCAACCTTCCCAAGACATGTACATACCTTTTACAGGAATGAAAGTCCACATTTTATATCCTGTTGGTCTCTTTTGGTCATCTAGTAACCACAGATATGAATCTCCTGGAGTAACTCCTCCGGATTCATATGTAACCATGAGTCCAGTTTGATTGTCTTCTGTTTCCACTATTGATCTACTCGTTCCTTTATCAAATACTTTAAAAGGTGCAAACATCCAAAATGAATCATTACACCAATGACTCCATGCCTTTTGAATTAGATCATTTTTCTGATCTCCTTTCACTTCTTGTCCATCTTGATATGCAAATCCAGTGACCATATCCAAATCAAGAATGACCTTATTCTTATCCCACTTGATCACTGCATTATTAGCTTGCTTATCCCATAGAAACTCATGCCCACGCATAAATTCCCACTTTAAATACTTTAATGAATCCCAAGCAGGCTTATTGAGTGACTCTAACATTTCATTCGCGATTGCATCAGGATCAGAATTAGGAATAGCCGCTGGCCTATCTTCACTAACTACTTTTACTGCTATAAAACCAATAACAACAAGTGCTAAAATAGCAATCAATAACCATTTAAAAATCTTAAGAAGCACTTTCATTTTAGCAGTTTTAACAATTTAAAATACAATGACATAAACCTAATACTATTTTAGATTATATGTTCAATATGACAACAAGATCATAAAAATAGGCTCGACAGTATCTTTTTTGCATTTTTACGATCCAAAACAAACAATTCTATCGTTACAACTATAATACAACGAAGTTATAGAATTGAGGATCTTAATGAAAAAACTAAGAATGATAAAATATTTATATTTTCTTTTTATCAGTATAATATTTGCCAATTGTACACTAACAGATAGTGACCAGCCTATTCCGGCTTACTTGGAAATTACTGATGTAAACATTGCGACAAGTCAATTCCAAGGGGAACCGACACATAAAATTACTGACGTGTGGGCATATGCAGACAATCAGCTAATTGGCGTATTCGAACTTCCTTGCAAGATACCTGTCCTTCCGAATGGCGAGACAACTGAATTTCTAATTTTTCCTGGCTTTAGAAATAATGGAGAGCGTTCTAGATCATTCACATATAATGTTATGGATCAGCTAAGATTTACGGAAACAATGGCTGAAGGTGATGTTATTCAAAAATCGCTTACATTTTCTTATAAAGATGAGGCCATATTTGATTTCATTGAAGGCTTTGAAGGTGGATCACATATTTTCACAAGAGAATTAGACGAAAATGAAAACAGTGCAATAGAGCTGACTACTAGTGATAAAAAATCTGGCGCCCAATCTGGTAAAATATGCTTAACAGAAGAAAACCCACTTATATCTGTGGCGTGTATATTCGATTATAAAAGAATAGATAATGCTGGGTTGGACTCTTATCTTGAAATGGATTACAAAAATGACATCCCGTTTTTCGTTGGTGTACTGTATGAACAAGAAGGCCAGATTCAGACTCAACCATTAATCGTCCTAAATCCATCTGACGAATGGAATAAGATCTACATCGATTTCACTTCCATACTCTCTAGTCCTTTAATTGTTAATTACACCGTTTATATCACTACAGATATAGAGTCATTAGCATCAGACTCAGGGACTATTTATTTAGATAATTTGAAGTTCGTTCATTTGTAATCTTTATGCAAAACAAAAGGAAACCAGCCTTATACTTTTATATTTTCGCCGATTATCTATCGGCTATGCTTGCGTGGTTTCTATTTTTCACGTACAGAAAAAGACTTGAAGCCTGGCCATTTTCGATGGATGATGTTTTTTCAGATGAAAGCCTTTATCATGGTCTTTTATTTGTTCCAATTATCTGGATATTATTCTATTCAGTATTTGGAAAGTATACTGACATCTACAAATTCTCTCGGCTTGCTACATTAAGAAGAACATTGATCATCTCATTCATGGGTAGTTTAGTGTTATTTTTCACTCTACTCCTGGATGATACGGTATTAAGATACACAACCTACTTTCGAAATTTCATTACATTATTCTTATTACACTTTTTCATGACCGCAATAGTACGTATGGTACTTTTAAGTCGTGCAAAACGAATGGTGAAACAAGGAAAAATTAGCTACAACTCACTAATTATTGGCGGAGACAAGAATGCCGTCGACTTATATGAAGAAATCACTACACGGCCTTATAGTCTTGGGTTTAATTTTGTAGGCTTCATTGATTCTAATGGATCAAGTAAAAACCTATTGGCAAGTGACATTCCTAACCTTGGCAAAGTAAGTCAATTAGCGCATGTAATAGAATCCCAAAACATTGAAGAAGTTATTGTGGCTGTAGAGACTTCAGAACATGACAGACTCAAGGGCATATTCGACATTCTATATGACTACAGTGATACAATAGACATCAAAGTGATTCCTGACATGTATGACATCATGCTGGGCACAGTAAAAATGAACCATCTGTTCGGTGCAGTACTCATTCAGATAGAACAGCAGTTGATGCCCAATTGGCAGCGAGTTGTAAAAAGAATTATAGATGTAACCGCTTCTGTTTTAGCATTAATAGTACTGTCTCCTCTTTTGATTTTCATTATGATTAAAGTCAGATTATCTTCAAAAGGTCCCATATTTTATAAGCAAGAACGTATTGGTATAAATTGGACTCCGTTCCAAATTATAAAGTTCAGATCGATGAGAATAGATGCGGAAGATTCAGGGCCACAGTTAAGTTCTGATACAGATAATAGGATGACACCTTGGGGTGCAATAATGCGAAAATATAGATTGGATGAGATTCCACAATTCTGGAATGTGATCATCGGCGAGATGTCTCTTGTGGGGCCTCGTCCTGAACGTCAATTTTATATCGACCAGATCGTAAAAAGAGCGCCACATTACAAACATCTACTAAAAGTCCGCCCTGGAATTACAAGTTGGGGTCAGGTGAAATATGGATATGCTAGTAATATTGACGAGATGGTACAAAGGCTCAAGTTTGACATCCTTTATATAGAGAATATGTCTCTTTCATTGGATGTAAAAATATTGTTCTATACGTGTTTGGTTTTAATACAAGGGAAGGGTAAATAAGAACATTTCACATCATTTTCTGGGATCGAAATCAAATTCTAACTGATTATCTTTTCGCTCTGTGTTTAATGAACTTAGACCAATTCCCAATAACCGTATCGGTTTCATTTCTTTTTCTAATTCAATCAAAATATCATTTGACAAATCAGTGATTATCGCTACATCATTGAAATATCCACCAAGTGTGCGACTTCGAGTAAATGTAGTAAAATCACTGAATCGATACTTGAGGTTAATCGTTTTGCCTTTGATGTTATACTTCTCGCAACTTGTCGATAGCTTTCCTATAAGATCAGCAAGAGCTTCTTTGACTTGACTGATCGTATCAAGATCATCATCGTAAGTTGTTTCACTTGAGATTGACTTTCTGATTCGATTGGGTTTGACCGACCGTTTATCATGTCCTCTTACTACATCATATAAGTACAAACCAAACTTTCCAAAACGTTGAGCCAGCTCAAGACGTGAATACTTCTTCAAATCTCCACCTTTTGCGATGCCCATATATTTCATCTTCTCAGCTGTGGCTTTGCCTACTCCAAAGAATTTATTGATTTCCAACTCCTCCAAAAATGGAATTGCTTGCTCTGGCAATATCACAGCTAACCCATCAGGCTTCCTTAAATCGGATGCGACTTTGGCTAAAAATTTATTTATACTTACTCCGGCGGATGCAGTTAGATGTGTTTTCTCTTTTATTTTCTGTTTGATTTCGCTGGCGATCTTAATGGCAGACGGTTCATTAAATTTATTGACCGTAACATCAAGAAAGGCTTCATCAAGGGATAATGGTTCAACAAGATCTGTATACTCCTTAAAGATCGTTCGTATCTCTGAAGAAACTTGTTTATATACATCAAATCTGTGGGGCACAAAGACAATATGAGGACATTTCTGATAAGCCATCCGGCTCGACATTGCAGATTTCACTCCATACTTCCTAGCTTCATAACTGGCTGCAGCTACTACACCACGCTCTCTTGATCCACCAACAGCAACTGGCTTCCCTTTTAGCTCCGGATTATCTCTTTGTTCAACCGAGGCAAAGAAAGCGTCCATATCGATATGAATGATCTTGCGCTCCAATACTACTTTTATATTTTAATAAACTTAGAAGTTGCTTTTACAAAACCATCTTCATCCTTAAGTTGGATTAAGTAGAATCCTCTAACCAATTGGCCAACATCAATTGCAACTCCACTATGAATATCATTTGTATTACCAGAGTCAATTAATTGCCCTGATGTATTCATAATATCATAGGTAAGAAATATATGTTCTTTATCATCAAAATATACCTTATCTAGTGCTGGATTAGGTATAGAAAAGAGTCTATAAATACTAACGTCTTTGGTTTTGACAGTTGTACATTCTTGTGCTATATCATTACAATATAATCGAGCCAATCTACAATCAAGAATAAAAGGATTTTTCTTATCGTCTTGGTAAGGAGCGATTTTATTATTTCTGTTCCACTCTTTCTCATCTACTGGATCTTGAAAATGCCAATTACACATATCTTCTCTCTGGAGCTCAAAGAAATTTGGAGCTGCATTATCCGCTTGAGACTGATACATTGTATAGAAGTAGAAATATGCCCTCGCTACATCTCCTTTATGCTGTTCTCTAGGCTCGAAACTATTGTTTGTCAACAACTCACTGTATAATTCAATATTTTGACTAGGAACATTTGTAGTAATATCGTCATCCAAATACCACTTATCCGCCTGATTATCCGGTACTTCCCCGAGGATAAGACTTCCTCTATCTGAATTAGCTCTCTCTCTTGTTGGAAATAAATGATGCATATCGCTATAAGCATTTGTTCCTTCTAGAGCTCCTTTTGATCTTGGATAAGTATGTTCGGTATTGATCCCCTGACTAAATGCATCCGTTGTCGGATCGAGACTTGGATTCAATGTGACTTTAAAGCCAGTATAAACACATTCTAAGACGTTATCAACAGCATCGATATTTCTCATAAACGTATCCCTCGCATCACTGTAACTAAGAACTGTATTTGTTCTATAATTATCTATCAAGGCTTCTCTCAGATCTTCATCATTCAGATCTGGAAAGACAGATTCATGGGAAAATTGGGCATGAGAATACTGAATTGAAAAACAAAAAAGTATTAAAAGTAATCTATTCATCATGTGCTTGGAATAGGTTGGCTACGATATTGTAGACTGTAAATATAAGGATGTTAATTGCATGGGTACTGTATCTGAGATGATAATTGTATTGAAAGATTGTAGATGACACTCTTGACAAAGACAAAAAAAGCTAAGTACAGAGAATAAATCATTATCGCATAACCGTAATATCACCAGCTTTATCTACCATATTACCTTCTATATCTCGGTATTTAATCACATAAATATAGACTCCATTATTACATGCCGTTCCATTAAATGATCCATCCCACATCACAGCATCTTCATTGTTTATCACTCCACTAGCTTCAAACATTAATTCTCCCCATCTATCGAAGATATTAATTGATTCTATCATCAGATTATCACTGTTGGATTGAAACCTAAAATAGTCGTTTATTCCATCTCCGTTTGGAGAAAATATATTAGGAACATAAATTTCAGTTTCTATAATAACTTCGATGTCTATGCAAACTTCTTGCATACAGCTATCAGAATAGGTTGCAAGCATACAAAGCAAAGCGTCCTCTGTAGGTTCGATATCGATGAATAGACAATCATCACAAACAACTTCTTCTCCCAACATCCATGTATAAGCTACATTGGGCAAATCTCCAAGATCATTCGTTTCATAAGAAGAACTATTACCAAATATGACCTCAGATTCCCCAACAACAAGAGATGGGTCTATAACCAATGTTTCTATTTGAATCTCTTCTATACTGCTACATCCTTCTATATTTGTTAACATGATAGAGTAACTTCCTGCTTCCGTTATTACTACATTTTCAACATCAATAACTTCTTCTCCATCGATACTGAGTGTATTTCCATTCGTTTCTACTGTCAATATAACTAATGTACTGTCATCACAATATACACGCTCCATCTCAAAATCTAGCGTAGGTGATCCATTAAGAACAATAACAGTATCCGCCGAGAACGAACATCCTGCAACCTCATATATATATGAAACAGTGTGACTTCCGACTCCTGCTGCAATTACATCAAAATTGTTTACGTCGACTATGTAAGGTGAATTCCATGATCCAATACCTGAATTATCTCCACTTGTAATTATATCAAGAGTAATATTACTATCATCCTGATCAATACACTGATCTTGACTCCCAAGTAATATATCAAATGAGACATCTGGGCATGGCAATGATATGCAATTTCCTAATCCTAATTGGCCTCCACATACATGGCTATCATTAAATAGGATTTCGATGTCTACTTGTTCTTCTGGGCCGAGATTATTTATGACAATACTATCTCCAATGATCTCAAATGATTGTCCTGATGTAACAACTACTTCGATTCCATCTACGAGTGTCCAATCGAAACTAAACGCGACTGCATTCGTCATGCTGTAACAGTCGATAATAGGAATAACAAATGGTTCCATTACTGAGATCGTCTGCACTTCTACCATGGACTGACAACCACCTTCTATAAGATACATTGATATATCATAGACTCCAGCTGTGCTGAATTGTAGTTCAAATGGACCTGCACTTAATGGACTGGCACTATTAACAATATCTCCACCATCAAATGACCAAGTAAATTCACTTGTCGAAGTCGTCCCATCACCACCAATATATTCTACCATGAGAATACTATCAATGCATATCTCGGAAGGCATAGCGAATTCTGAACTTGGCACTTCCGAAACAATTACATCGTCACAAAACTGAGTACTTTCTCCACACCCATTCATTGCAATTACACAATATTCAAAACTTTGACCTCCAGAAATGTCTACAAATATTGTATCCGAATTGGTACTCATTGTAAATGGTAGAACAGGATCAATAACCCAACTATACTCCTCACCTACTCCTTGATTATTAACATATATTTGAGCAACAACTTCATTGACACATGCCTCATTTGGAGCAAAAGCAATCATTGGTTCTCCAGGGATCAAACTATTAGCATCTACTTCATAGCTGCCAAACAATTGCCCACATGTACTCTCGTCTTTGTGCACAGTTACTTCTACGGAATAGCTTCCAGGATTCATAACTTGTAGCTCATCGTCAATATTATCTGAATCTAAAACCTCAGTGCCCATATCATCAAACCACTGATAAGTTATACTATCATAGTTACTAGGCTCTACTAAAATGATATTAAAATCGATGATTATCACACCATTATCACAATTACCAACTGAGGCATTCCCTATAAGATCAATAGGGTTTGCTGTTACATTAATAAGGCTATCGCAGCCTGATACTGCACCATTTTCAATGGTAATATTCCTATCATCACCAGGATTATTAAATACAACTCCATCCCAAGTGACTGGAAAATCTGAAAAGCAAAAATATAAATCTATTTGCTCTCTTGGCTTTAATGGTATCTCTACGATATTTACGGATTGTATGTATTCACAGCCTAGAGCATTTTGCACCATATTTGTCTGTAGTCCGGCGCCCGTCACTTCGGATAATCCTTGCCATCCTGGCACTCCATCGCCGTTAGGATCTTCAGTTAATATTAATGGCGTTCCATTCCCTATAATACATCCAGCCTCTGGAGATAAAAGAGTGATGCCGTCAAGTATACATTCTTCACATAAAGTGACATCAGTAAATGTTTCATCTCCCAAAGGAGCTACAATTATTTGAAATGTATCAGGTTCATTGGCGTCACACTCATTGAATGCATAGACTATTATATCAAATGTTCCTGGATCCGAAAAAATAAAACTAACAGTATTGGTATCCGAAACAGGATGAACTCCTGATGGATATTCTGTAGTTGGTGGATCGATGGACCAACTAAAACCAATATCTAAATCTAGACTGTCTAATCTAAAAGCGACTTCTGCTCCTTGACATATCGTATCAATTTCAAGGTCAAAGTTATATTCATTAGTAATCGTAGTAATTTCTGGCACCTCAAATGCTTGCTGTGCGGAATTAACAGAAACTGTATAATCGCAAACTGAGCCACCACATCCATCTACAAATAGATAGTATACTTCGCCTGCAATGAATTCATTGCTCACAAGATTAACAGGATCACCTGCAGCTGCCCAGCAGTCCCAATAACACACTACGATATCCTCTTCGGTAAATCCGCACGAACTATATATCCCTGTTTGTATTCCTATAAGATTATCATTAGGATTTCCAGAAAACACCGAACCGGGCTGGCATCCAGAAGGAGTAATAGTAATATCAACTAAAGTATCACCCGCTATAAAAGCAAACCATGAAAGGTTATTTGGCACGCCAGAACTACCGCATAATGTTGCTGGCTGATCAGGTAACAGCGTAGATGGCATAGTCGCCGAAAATCCATCCAAACATTCTAAAGAACATATTATTGGCGCTCCATCAGGGTGATCAGGATCACAATATAATCCAGCATCAAGAACAGGCTCTAAACATTGAGCCATACTTACAGCGGGAAGTATACAAATCAGAAGAGCTAGTATATGTACTAATGTATAAGAATGTATACATCTAGATATGTCATGTAAAAATATAATCTTGCTATTCGAAAATATATCCGAAGCAAGCCCACCAATAAATGTTTTATTGCAATTATTCAATGTAGTACATTTTGAGACGCAAAGCACATAATTCCATAAGTGGCAGATATTCAAATATTTACCCATTATGATTTACTATAACGTATTTTATACCTCAAAGATATAAATCATCTAGAATTTATTAGTAGAAGTTTGCAATAAAACGCTTTACTTAATAAAATCAAAAAGTCTCACTTGCAATTTACAAGTGAGACTTTCGTAATAAAGTGATTTAAAACCACTCAATATTTTTGAATCAGAAATTACTGAATTATAACTTTTTTAGTTGTAACACCTTTTTCTGATTTTATTTGTACTAAATACATACCAGCCTGAAGACTTGAAGTATCAAAAGTTCTAGCAATTACTGATGGTTTAGCTATAGCATTCTGAGCGCTCACTACTCTACCATCCATATTAGTCAATAAGATCTGAACTGGAGTATGTACCTCAGCTGTCAATCCTACTGTAATGTAATCAGAAGCTGGATTAGGAGAGATTCCAATATTGAACCCTTCTAATTCATCATCATTCAACCCTACTATCCCATCAGAATCTATAATGATCTGAACTGGAGTAGCACATTGCTCATCTGAAGTATTGCTAGATGAGATGCATGATGAAGCTTCATAAGATACGAGATCCATCATTTCAAAATCATCCAAGTACCATCCTCTTTCTGCCACATCTGGTCCAGTTTCATCATCTGTTCCAAATCTAAATCTTACGATTATTTCTTGCCCTTTATAGTCTGTAAGATCAAGGTAAGAATCAATAAACTGATTATCCGTAGTTCCTGAAAACCCTTCTAATAAAGGTATTGCAAATGTAGAATAATCAACATTTGAATTATATCCGTTTCTTATCCATTTGTCTTTTACATCTAAAAACACAACTCCTCCATCTGTAGATACTTGAACAAATCCAGCATCGAAACCAAATTGAGTATCATATCTGTGGTAAAACCTTAAAGCTGGAGTATTTCCAACGACCTGAAGAGGTGGAATATTCAACCAATAATCAATTTCCTCTGTTACATCTGGTTGAGATGCCCACCAAGAAACTTCCCCAGAATTAGCAATTGGATATGTAAAGTTCCATATAGAACTACCTTCTATAGCATCAGTTATGTAATCATCATCATCTTCGTTCTCAAGATCATCAATGAATAATGTCTCAGATGCTATTCCTGCATCTGCAATGACATTATAAGTAAGTGAGATATTCTGATCAAAAGTCATATCGCCTACTGAAATTGATAAAACTCCATCAGCGTGAGTAGCTGGCATACTTGAAGATCCTTCAACGTATGTTAAGCCCGCTGGTATATTACTTGTAATAACAACATCAGTTTGTGTTTCAGGGATATGATTTTGAGCCGTCAATGTCACTTCTATCTCATCACCAGGAATAGCACTCTCTTCATTAACCTGTTGTATTTTCATAGTCTGTATAGCTTGTGGATAAGGTTCGAAATTTTCCGTTCCATCAGTAACTAGATCAGATCCCGTTCCATCATCAGCTAAATATCCAAAACCTCTTCTTGCAAAAGCTGTCCATAATAACTCAGCATTATCTCCATTATAAAACATAGTATCAGCTTGAAGTATAGCATCTCTTGCATCTAACAAACTAGGATTACAAGGTCCCATTTTCATTCCCTCTATAACTAATCTTGCCGCTTTATAATTTCCAGCGTTTTCATCTCCCCACGTAATATCTAAACCATCTCTATCAACAAATCCCCAATAGATATCCCAAAGAACTGTAGTCCATGTTTCCCCTACTGTGTAAATAGCAACTGTACCGTCACCATTATCAGCTAATTTTATATCATCATAAGTTCTTGGATTTACATCCATATCTGTAGAATAAGGAAATATTCTAATTCCCGCTCCATTTATACCTCTTGCATCAGCATAGTTTCCAATTCCTCTTCTGTCAGTACCTTGATCTCCTTCTTCAACAGTCATTATTAAAGAAAAGTAATCACTAATACCTTCTCCCGCTTGTTCGCCAGCACTTAAACAACCAGAAGCTCCAGGACCTCCAACCAATCTGTTAGAAATACCGTGACCATACTCATGTGCTATGATACCATTATCTACAGAACCATCTAAATATGTAGGACCTGTAGCTGGTTGTTGCTGTATCGTAATAGTTACATCAATATCTGACAAAATAGAAGCTTTAATTCTATCACAATCAGGTTTACCCAATGAGATAGGAACAATAGTAACATCATCGGCATTCTCGCCACCAGCCATTCCAAAAGATCCACTACCATCAGTACCTCCTCCACCAACAACATTACAGATAATTACTGCAATAGCACCAGCTTCTTGTGCATTATAAGCCTTTAGACTGAAATCACAAAGCCCTCTATCTATCATTGCTATATTTCCATTTACTTCGTCTACATTTGACACAGGGCCACAAGTAGTCGTTCCTCCTGCAGGATCCCCATCTGTCGCTAAGACTATTTTCCCGACGATCGGAGTATCTCCTTCTCCAGGTACTACCCCGCCGAAATTAGCTGTAGCATCTTGCGAACTAGAAGCATCCCCGACGTCGCCAATAAACCCAGCTAATTCAGTTGGAGAGTCTATTGCCAATCTCCCACTCGGATTAGTCCATAAGAACATATTCATTTGGCCACTTGATCCATCGGGAGGAGTACTGAAATTTGCATTATCCAATAACGGTGTAGGCAATTCAAATCCAGCGGAAGAATTTGCTATTACATAATCTCCACCAAGACCTCCAACTCCGTTATTATTTTGTTGAAAGTTACCTGCTTGCTCATCAAAGCCAAGTCTTTCCGTAATATCGTGCATCATATTATTCATATAGAATAAATTGACAGTTGAAGCATCTTCATTATCATCAGCTTGACCAATAGGATCATGTACATAACTTGTAAAGTTAAGTGATTCTCCACCGTCTGGCTCATCCCCATCAGAAACATTATTATCATCCTTATCTAAGTATGCATGTACATTATTACCTCTTGTTATTGTATACTCAGGTCCATCCGCATAGTTAGTATCGTGCCATCCAAAAGGGGACGAATCCGTAAAACTAGGATCAGATACAGGCTCACTCATACCATGAATTGGTGATTCTGTAGGAAGCGTATAAACATTATATCCTGCAGGTGCAGTTGCTAATGCAACATTTGCTTCAGCTAAAGTCGCCATTGCCTCTTTATTATCATGAGCATGATTACATCCTTTATGCTTACTGTATTGATCTTTATGGAATGTACAATATGTCGTAAAGTTGTGCTTAGCTATTACTTGACCAGTTGAAGCATCTACAAATGTATTGTAGTAATCAGCATCTTGTTTCTCATCTATTGCAAGATTCCAAGCTAATTTCAATTGATCACCATCTAATACATAAGTAAGTTTTACACTTATCTCATTGTTAGCAAAG
>CALKXE010000174.1 GCA_938003955.1 uncultured Saprospiraceae bacterium
CGATGACTAAGCTTTGGAGACCAGAGGAAAAAATTAAGGTTCAGAGATCAATATCTATTGCCCTTATCCCGATAGCTATCGGGATTATTTATTGAGTCAGAAATTAGCTTAGACACCTGAGGAAATGATTAAAAAATAAAACTTTAAACATATGAAAATCTTTTCTGCTTTTTTGGTTTTATCTATTCTAATATCATCGTGTACTTGGCTCAAGGAGCATGAGTATGAGGGAGAGGATAACAATAGAAGAACGCTAGATTTTGACAGAGAATATAGATCTAGAAGTACCAGTCAAAAATATAGTAACGGCGCGGGTGCTCCAGAATCAGGAATGCCTAGCGAACCAGGTAAATGTTACGCTAAGTGTTTGATTCAAGATTTATACGAACTAGATAGTACCTATATCTATGAGTATACTGGTATAACGCCATCTGAAGTATCGGGTGTCGAATATCAAACATTGAAAACAGCACCTGCTTCTACTAAGTGGGTAAAGAAAAAAGCGGATAGGAATTGCATTTCTGCAAACCCTAATGATTGTCTTATATGGTGTTTAGTTGATGTTGATGAGCAAACAGAAAGTTATTATGTAGTCACTGATACTACAAGCGTCAAAGAATTCACGGAAGTATTAATTGTAGAGAAGTTCTTTGTTGAAGCAGGAGGTTATACTGAATGGAAAGAAATAATATGTGCAGCTGATGTTACTCCTAGACTCTACAAGAATATTCAGACAGCGCTCAATAATGCTGGATATGATATTAAAGCTGATGGGAAAGTAAGTGAAGAAACAAAGAGTGCTTTAGTTCGATTTCAAAAGGATAATGGCTTACCAGTTGGTGCACTAGATACAGACACTTTGCGATTGTTAGAAGTTAGGTAGTTTTGATGGGTTGTTACCCATCAATAATATAATATCACCCCTTTGGGGTTAGTCCCAGCAGTATTTTTCATTCCATTCTAAGTTGTTTGATTTTAGATGGCTTCGATATTCATCTTTGAAAGTTTGTTTTTGATGATGAACTTTTTGGTTTTCGATATATCGGACTAGGTTTTCTGATCCTATTTGATTTACTGAGAATACTGCAAAGCCATCCTGCCAATAGAAATTTTCGTACTTCTCACCTTGCTCTTTCATCCACTTTGAAGAACTCACTTTTATTTCTTTTACAAGATCTGATTGAGAGAGTGGTCTGTATAGCCTGCAGAGTATATGTACATGATTGCGATATCCGCCGACTCTGATCGTTTTACATTGTAATTCATTACAAGTGCTTCCGATATACCCGAATAGTTGTTCTTCGATATCATCGTCGATGAAGTTCTGTCTGTGCTTCGTGCTGAATACGATGTGTATTAGCGTGTTGGAGAAAGATTGTGGCATTTGTTGTGTGATTGGTATAAACTAAAGATAAGGAATAATATGATGGGTTTTACCCATCAATAACAAAATAGCACCCCGTTAGGGTGCTATTTTAAGCCCAAAGGGCTGTAATTACTTTTACGATGGGTATAACCCATCAGGTTCACTCTAACCCAGGAAAAAATGCATCCTCAAAATGATCAATTGTTTGATGTGCAGGGTTGTGATATATAATAGCAATTACATCAAATCTTATTTCCCAATCATGACCTATTTCTTCCATATATGCGCTAGCTGCATCGATCATAAGTGCTCGTTTGCGATCTGTGACAAATGATTCTGGTCTGCCAAAATAATCATCGGATCTAGTTTTTACTTCCACAAAAATGAGGACCCCATCTTTTTTGATAATGATATCTATCTCGGAACGTCTATACCTCCAATTGGATTCAAGAATTTCATATCCTTTTTTCGTTAAGAATTTAATAGCTATTTCTTCTCCATTTTTGCCTAATTCAAGGTGTTTTGACATTTCCTTAGTGTATACTTGACAACAAGTAAGTTGTATTAAAAAAATATTATATATTTTTACAATCTATATTAAGAATAACAATATTGATTTTAAATCAGTTGATCTTAATATTCAAATAAACGAAAATATAGAATACTATGATGGATAAGTTGATAGAAAGATTTCCGGCTCAATTGGTAGAATCTTTGGAGATAGGCAAGGCGGCTACTCTTACTGCACCCAAAAACAAGATTAATAAAATCTATGTTGCGGGTGTCGGCGGATCTGGAATTGGAGGAAATTTCGTAACTGAAATGGTAGCGGATGAATGTAAAGTACCATACCTAGTAGGGAAAGGATACGGAATACCAGCTTATGTAGATGAAAACACTCTTGCAATTATATCTTCTTATTCTGGTAATACTGAAGAAACATTAAGTGCTTTTGATCATATCGAGAAAACTGGGGCAAAGGTAGTATGTATTGCATCTGGTGGCGAAGTTATAGCGAGAGCAAAGGAGGCTGGTCATGATTATATTCAAGTTCCGGGTGGCTGGCCTTCACCAAGAGCATGTTTAGGGTTTTCTTTAGTACAGCAGATTTTTGTGCTCGAGAAGCTAGGTTTCATTTCTTCTGTAATCTCAAGTCAGATAAAAACAGCAGTTGACGTAATTAAATACGATCAAGATGATATCAAGAAAGAAGCTCTTGCAATAGCGAAAAAGCTATATGGAAAAACTGCAGTTATATACACGACTAATAGAATGGAGAGTGTAGCATTAAGACTAAAACAACAGATAAATGAAAATGCGAAATTACTTTGTTGGCACAATGTAATTCCGGAAATGAATCATAACGAATTAGTAGGCTGGAAAGCCGGTAGACAAGATATTGCGGTATTATACATGAGAAATAAAGATGACTTCAAGAGAAATTCTACTCGTATCGAAATCAATAAGGAGATCATATCAAAGCTATCAGCATCTGTAACGGAAGTCTATTCTAAAGGGCAATCTCTTCCTGAGAAAATGCTCTATTTTGTGAACCTAGGCGATTGGGTGAGTTTTTATATGTCAGAAATGCACGGCGTAGATAGCATAGAGATTGATGTTATTGATTATCTAAAGGGGGAATTAGCAAAAGTATAGTACATTTGCGTCCATAATCTGACAGTCTATGTCTGAATCGGTCATATGGGGTATAAAAATAAAAAAAGAAGAAAAGAAAGTAGCAATGGTAAGTACATCTTGCCATTGTTATTTTTTGTTGTGACCGCTTGGTCTATTCTTGCAAGCTTCAAGGACAAAAGTCCTACGGCACTTACTGGAGATTTATATGCGTGGATCCTTGGTAAAGAGTCACCTAATCCAAATAAAGCTGAACTGAAATCAATAATCGAAAATAAATCTCTTTTGATTGATAGTCTTGCTAATAAGATAGAAGAGCTTCAAAATAAAAGCCCATACCGTACCGCTATAGTAAATACTACTGCGAATGAACTGAATCTTCGATCTCAACCAAACTTATCCTCTGAAGTAGTGATAAAGATCCCTGATAGTAGTGCTGTTAAGATTTTATACTTCGATGAAGAGGTTCTTGTACTTGATGGAGAGACTGGGAAGTGGTGCAAGATTAGATATGCTGATAAAGAAGGCTGGGTCTGGGGTAATTATTTGTTACTGGAATAGTTTTGGCATTTTAACTCTTCAACTTATCTGCTTTGTTGATAGTCAATTATTTTCTTGTTGTGAGAATGTTTTTTAATAATAATTTTGGCTATCAATATAATAGAGGAGTGAATCTAGCTTGAATTAGGTGGTGCTCGTCGATTTTTTGGGACTTCTGAAACCATTTAGCTCTATAATAGGTTTTTAGAAGTAACAATAGCATCACTCATGAAATGCAATAAGAATAGATATAAAGCTGACCCAATTAAAAAATTAGTCCATTTCCTCAAAGTACGTTTGAATACGGTTGGGGTTAAAGTCACCTATTCTGCGATGTTACTTTTTTATTCATATAATAGATCTGAGACTCCTAGATGGGCAAAGAACATTATACTTGGTTCTTTAGCATATTTACTTTCTCCTGTAGATGCTATTCCTGATTTGACTCCTTTACTTGGATTTACGGATGATATTGGCGTTTTAAGTTTTGGTCTAGTTACTATTGCTTGTTACATTGATGAAGATGTACGAGGTGCTGCAAAAGGTAAAGTTATGACCATGTATAAAAACGTGGATGAAGAAGATCTTATGGAAGTGGATGCTCAATTGTAATTTCTTCTAAATGTCTAAGATTTTTATTTTCTATAGAAATCGAATATTCTCTTACCTTCATTCCAGATGTTTTATGGATCGTCTCTTCTTTAAAATTCATATACTTATCTAAAATTTTTACAGAAGGAATATTCTCAGCATAAACATAGGCTACTAATTGTTGCAAAAGTAATTTTGATAATGAGTGGTGTATCAAAGAGACTGCTATTTCGCTTCCATAGCCATTGCCCCATGCAGATTCTGTTAACCTATATGCTAGTTCGTAATCTGATTGTTGGTTTTGATATACACCGCAGATTCCTATGAATTTATTGCCCCTTGTTACAGCCCAGATTTTATAAAATTTAACTGGATCAGAATAATAACCTATAAATTTCGCCAGTTCGGCTTTCGTTTCCGCATGATTAAGTGGTGACTTTACATATTGCATCACTTTAGGATTACTCTGCATGGTGTAAAAATCGGCAAGGTCCCCTAATGTTAGCGGTCTGATCGTCAATCTATCTGTTGTAAATATAATATCAGACATTTTCTAAATCTTCGTAGTTAGCATCTGTAAATGGGGGATTACAAATCGCTAAGAATACAAGATCCTCGACGCCATTGTTTTGAATGCGCTGAGCGGAATTTGCTTGTATTGTTACAATATCATTAATCCCTACTTGGAAACCTTCTTCCTCGTCGATTTCCATGAATCCTGTTCCACTCAAGATGTAATAATATTCATTGATATCTGATAATCTATGCCACGCAGTCGTTACTCCAGGTTCTACTCTTGCCCGAGCTATAGAAAATGGTTTGTCCGAATTGTGATTGTCCAACATTTCTAAAATGTGGCATCTTTCATTTGTGAAAAACTCTTTGGATTCGTCAAACCTAGAAAGGTGATTATTCATATGATATTTGTTATATTTTATAAAGCAAATATAGAAAAACAAATATTGTTGCCTATGCAACTGTCTCAATATTATACACTTATGTTGAAAATAATTTTTGGAATAGTAGCATTTTATAAATAAAACCTATATGTTTACCGCATGATAAAGAGAGAGATTGTATTTAACAACTATTATTTTTGGTTCTATTTTAGCGAATAGATACAGGGACTATATTGTTAGATTTTTAAATAAATAATACAAGGACCTGAAGTAATTCAAGTCCTTTTTTGTTTTACAAATCTCTTTTCAAAATAAATAACAATGGCTAAGACATACTTTACATACTACTGGAGTTTCTTCTATTTTAAAGATAGGGCTTAATTTATATGTATTCTTAGTTGAAAATTAAATAAGCCCAATCAAAATTTGAATTGGGCTTTTGTTATAGATAAGAGAAATGGAAGTAAAGAAGAAAATAGCAATACAAGGATATCCAGGCAGTTTTCATGATGAAGTATGTCATCAATATTTTTGCGGTACAACAGAAAGCGTGCCGGCTGATTCTTTTGATATATTGGCTAAGATGTTAGCGGATAAGGAAGTCGATGCTGCTGTTATGGCAATTGAAAATTCAATTGCTGGTACGATTCTTCAAAATTATAGAATACTGAGAGAATACGGATTCTGGATTGCAGGTGAAAGTTACCTAAGAATAAAACACAACCTACTTGCTTATCCGGGAACAAAAATAGAAGATATAAGAGAGGTGCATTCTCACCCAATGGCTTTGAATCAATGTTTAAAGTACTTAAGAAAATATCCTGAGATAAAACTAGTAGAAACGGAGGACACAGCATTGAGTGCATTGAAAGTAATGGAGAACAAGAGCACTGATATAGCAAGTATCTCAAGTATGAAGGCGGCTAATTTATATGGGTTAGATGTATTGGGAAGTGAGATTGAAACAAGTAAATCGAATTATACACGGTTTTTCATACTGAAAAGGGATGGAAAAAGAGATGTGCCTAATGCTGATAAGGCGTCAATTTATATAAGAATTCCAGATGTGAAAGGACAATTACTCAAGGTGCTACAAGTGATCCATGATCATGATTTGAATATGAGTAAACTTCAGTCGTTTCCTGTGATAGGAAAGATCAGAGAATATTTCTTTCATCTAGATATTGAATTTGATACCATAGATCAATATGAGAATTTGAAAGCGGATCTTTTGGAATTCACTCAAGAGTATACTGAGTTGGGCGTCTATAAAAGAGGTAGTTTAGAAAGTTTAGGGGAAGAATAATAAATTTAGATATACGGTTATATGAAAATAAAACAAGCAAGACGTTTAGAGTCAGTTTCAACTTATTATTTCGCTAAGAAATTAGCCGAGATATCAGATTTGAATGCCCAAAACGAAGTGCAGATAATTAACCTAGGAATCGGAAGTCCAGACTTGTTACCTCCAAAAGAGGTGATTGATATATTGAAATCCAGTGCCGATGATATTGATGCAAACAAATATCAATCTTATAAGGGGCAACCTACTCTGAGATCTGCTTTTTCAAAATGGTATAAGTCGCATTTTGAAGTTGTGATTGAGCAGGATACGGAGATCCTACCTCTTATGGGAGCTAAGGAAGGCATCATGCATATACATATGAGTCTTCTCAATAAAGGAGATGAAGTTCTGGTTCCAAACCCTGGATACCCTGCATATCGAATGACCGCTGCACTAGCTGGCGCGTCTACCGTATACTATGACCTGAAATCAAAAAATGGGTGGCTTCCTGATTTTAATGAATTGTCCTCGAAAGACCTAACTAAAGTAAAGCTCATGTGGATTAATTACCCGCATATGCCAACAGGCGCTTGTGCTGATTTAGATTTTTTCAGAGAGCTAGTCTCTTTTGCGAAGGAAAATGAAATTATCATTTGTCATGATAATCCATATGCGTTTATATTAAATGATAATCCAATAAGTATTCTGCAAGTGGAAGGGGCTCGAGATTGGTGTGTAGAACTAGTCAGTCTGAGTAAATGCTACAATATGGCTGGTTGGAGAGTAGGAGCGTTGGTAGGTCACAGTAACATGATCAATACAGTGATGAAGTTCAAATCAAATATGGACAGTGGTATGTATAAACCGCTACAAATGGCCGCTGCAAAGGCACTGTCCATGGGGCAAGATTGGATGGATTCTCTTAATCATGTCTATGCTAAAAGGAAGAAGATTGCCCAAGAAATAATGAATGAAATAGGTGGAGAATACGAAGAGAACAAAGCCGGAATGTTTGTATGGGCAAAAATTAAAAACTCAACATTAAATTCAGCGGAGTTCTGTGATCAGATTTTATATGGTGCAAAAGTATTTATAACACCTGGACATATTTTTGGATCAAATGGGGAAGGCTATGTTAGGATTTCGCTTTGCAGTGATGAGAAAACTCTGAGATCTGCATTGGAAAGAATTAGAAATAATAAAAAACAGTAAGAATGAAAATAGCGGTAGTCGGATTGGGGCTGATAGGAGGATCGATAGCGAAAGATCTAAAAGCACAAATCAATATAGATGTTACTGGCGTCGATAATAGTGCAGCGCATTGTGAGGCGGCACTTGATCTAGGTTTGGTCCATAGGATATCTAGTATTGGCGAGGTGGCTTTAGATTTGGATGTAATCATACTAGCAACTCCAGTAGATGTGATAGAATCATTACTCCCTCAGATATTAAGTGTAGTAAGAGAAGATGCTGTGGTAATAGATGTAGGGTCTACCAAGAGTGATATTTGCAATGCTATAGCAGATCACCCAAATAGATCTCAGTATGTTGCTGCTCATCCATTAGCGGGAACAGAGTTTTCTGGCCCAGAAGCGGCATTCAAGGGGCTGTTTAACAATGCTAAAAATATTATATGTGATAAAGAAAAATCCAGTGATTTTGCTTTGGAGATGGCATTGCAGATATTTGAAAGTATAGGCATGACGACTAACTTTATGTCGGCAGAAGAGCATGATAGGCATTTGGCATATGTTTCGCATTTATCACATGTAACTTCATTTTCACTTGGATTGACAGTTCTAGATATTGAAAAAGATGAAAAACAGATTTTCAATCTTGCCAGTACTGGATTCAAATCAACTTCCAGATTAGCTAAGAGTAATCCGAATACGTGGGCTGCAATATTTGGAAAGAATAGAAAGTATGTAGGTGAAGCACTGGAGGGATACATCAAAACGCTTACAAAGTTTAAGACTGCAATAGAGTCTGATGATCAAGAAGGTATGGTTAAGTTGATGTCTGACGCAAATGATATAAAAAGAGTACTGAATCAATAGAAGAAAAAGATAGGAATTACAAAATACAATACTAAAAAGAGAATTATGAAGAATACATTTTTACCAAAAGAGAATAGGCCATTGTTGATTGCTGGACCTTGTTCTGTAGAGTCTGAAGAGCAATTATTGTCAACTGCTAAACGATTACAAGCTACTGGTAAAGTAGATATGATTCGTGGAGGAATTTGGAAGCCTCGTACAAGGCCAAATGCATTCGAAGGTGTTGGGGCGATAGGACTACCGTGGATGAAAAGAGTTAAAGAAGAGACAGGATTGCCCGTAACTACAGAAGTAGCTAAAGCAAGTCATGTGGAACTTTGTCTAGAGTTTGGAATTGATGTGTTATGGATAGGAGCACGGACTACTGTAAACCCTTTTGCCGTTCAAGAAATAGCCGATGCTCTTAAAGGTGTTGATATTCCGATCATGGTTAAAAATCCAATCAATCCAGATCTTGGTCTTTGGCTTGGAGCTGTGGAAAGGTTACAAAAAGCGGGTCTAAATAAAATAGGGGCTATTCATAGAGGATTTTCATTCTCTGGAGAAAAATTCTACAGGAATAGACCGCAATGGCAGTATGCTATTGACTTCAAGCAGGAGATGCCAGATGTACCTATGATTAATGATCCATCTCACATCTGTGGAAGAAGAGATATTCTTCAAAAAGTATCTCAAAAAGCAATGGACTTAAATATGGATGGTCTTATGATAGAGTCTCATATCGATCCCGATAAGGCTTGGTCCGATGCAAAGCAACAAATCACACCTGAAGTCTATGGACAAATGATGAAAGATCTAGTGCTACGAGAGTATGATCCGTCCAATAATCCACAAAGGTCAGAATTAGAGAAACTAAGGAAGCAAATTAACCTTATCGATGATGAATTGATTAGTATCTTATCCTCTAGAATGGCTGTTGCAAGGGATATCGGATCTTACAAAAAAGAGAACAATATTACGATTCTACAATCAGCGAGATGGCAACACATTTTGGGTAAGTATAAGGAAAAAGCAAAAGCTCATGACTTGAGTGATGATTTCATTACTCGCTTTATTAAGGCAGTACATGATGAGAGCATCAATCAACAAGAGAAGGTGTTTGGAGAATAGGATTTCTAGACTGTTCGATAATTAGAAATCCGACTTATAGACACTAAGCTATTCAATGAATCGGAACTCTCTGTGAATTCGACTTTTGAGGCATTTACCAATATCTTTATGCTGCAAATTGAAACACAATTGGTATTAATTAAAAGTTTAAATTTCTTGCGGTCACAATATAAAATGCCCAGATTATCAACTGATAGTCTGGGCATTTTATATTGTAATTCTGTAATGATTTGTAGTCTAGAAGTCGAAAGTCGATTAGCCTACAATCAAAAAATTATCTTGCAAAAGCTGTTGCTCTCTTTTCTCTAATTACAGTCACTTTTACTTGACCAGGATATTGCATTTCGTCTTGGATTTTCTGAGAAATCATAAATGCTAAATCATCCGCATAAGAATCAGATACTTTTTCAGATTCTACGATTACTCTCAGTTCTCTTCCCGCTTGCATTGCATACGCTTTCTGAACACCATCATGACCCATTGCGATATCTTCTAATTCCGTAATACGCTTCATGTAACTTTCTAGGATCTCTCTTCTTGCTCCCGGTCTAGCACCAGATATTGCATCACCAGCTTGTACGATAGGAGAGATGATATTATTCATTTCCATTTCGTCGTGGTGAGCTCCAACTGCATTCTGTACTACTGCGTGCTCGTTATATTTCTTACAGATCTCAAACCCAATCAGTGCGTGAGATAATTCTGAATCTTCTTCTGTTACTTTACCAATATCGTGAAGTAGTCCGGCTCTTTTTGCCATCTTTACTTGCTTAGGTGTTAATCCTAACTCTGATGCTATTGCAGCACACAGGTTTGCCGTTTCGATAGAGTGCTTCAATAAGTTCTGACCGTAAGAAGATCTGAATCTCATTCTACCAACCATCTTCACTAAGTAAGGATGTAGTCCATGAATATCAAGATCGATAACTGTTCTTTCTCCTATTTCTACTATCTGCTCATCTAATTGCTTTCTAGTCTTTTCTACCGTTTCCTCAATCTTCGCTGGGTGTATTCTACCGTCTGCTACTAATCTCTTTAGAGACAGTCTACATACTTCTCTTCTTATCGGGTCAAAACTAGAAATGATGATTGCTTCTGGAGTATCATCTACTACGATTTCTGCACCTGTTGCAGCTTCTAAAGCACGTATGTTCCTTCCTTCTCTACCGATGATCTGACCTTTGATGTCGTCACTTTCAAGATTGAATACTGATACTGTGTTTTCAATTGTATACTCAGCACACATTCTCTGTATAGACTGGATGACAATCTTCTTAGCTTCCTTATTTGCATTAGCTTTCGCCACAGCTATAGCTTCTTTTTCGATGGACATTGCCTCCGTTTGTGCCTTAGCTCTTACCGCTTCTAAAAGTTGCTCCTTAGCTTCTGCTTCAGATAGTTTTGCTACGGTTTCTAGTTTTTTGATGTGTATTTCATTCGCACTATCAAGTTCTTGCTTTTTCTTAGCGACTATGGTAAGTTGCTTATCAAGATTTTCACGTATAGTCTTTACTTCTGCCTCTTTACTTTCTATCTCCTCTACTTTGGCTTGGAAGTCTTTTTGTTTAGCATTTACTTCCTTTTCTGTAGCCTTGAGGTTCATTTCTAATTCCTTCAATTCTACTTTATGCTCTGACTTGTATGTTTCGAATTCAGATTTGAATTTATTGAACTTCTCTTTTGCTTCTTGAATCTTCTTTTGTTTGATAGATTCATTTTTGGCTTCAGCTTTAGAGACTATCTTTTCAGCTTTATTTTCCGCCTCATCTACTTTTCTCTTTGCTGTTAGTTCTGCTTCTTTTAAAGTAAGATCAGCTGTTTTATTTGCTTCTTCGATTTTGCTCTGGTGAGATTTCCCTTTTAACATTAAGTACACTAATAAGGCACCCAATACTAATCCGGCTATTACGCCTATTGCTATTTCCATTGTGAAATGTTTTTATGGATAAATCCGCTTATTTTCAGGATCTATCTATGATAAAATACTCAAAGGACGCTGTCCAGAAGAAATAATAATGATTTAATAAGAAGGTAAAATAGAGTCTTATATTTTTGACTCTATAAGCGAATTGATTTGATCTAACTTTTCTGAAACTGAATCTGTATCTGATTCTTCAGGGTTATTATTGGATAAGACATTAGTAAGTAGTACCATTGATAAGTAATCCTGCATGTCTAAATCTTTGTAAGACATTTGGATTTTCATTATTTGATCATTTATTTTTTTCTCGATGCTAGGTATGATCCTTGCTTCGGCTTCTGTGGCTTTTACGGGGTACGATCTACCGGCTATTACTACGGTTACTCGTTTTGTACTTTTTTCCTGTTCTGCCATTTTATGCCAAACGTGATTTGTAAATAATTGTCAATTATGAACCTGAATTTATCGGACTCAGTAATTTATTGTTCTATCAATTCGATACAGTCATCTATCTCTTTTATATAGGACTTGATATCATCTTTGATTTTATGATATTTTTCTTCTGATACTCTAGAAGGGGACTTACTATTGTATTTTCCTTTCTCTTCACTTCCACTTTCTACCTCAATCTTATTTATTTCTAGTTTGAGTTTATTGTTTTCGTTTTCTAATAGTTGATTATTTTGCAAGGCTTCATTCAGCTTTCTGAGAAGTACTTTTACATTGCTATCCAGTGCATCTAGTTTTTCATGTAAATCTTGCATAACTTCAAAGATAGCTTAAAATATTAAATGTATCGAGTATCATGATACATATTGAGTATTTCTTTATATGAATTTTTAATTTTTGTTCACTTATGTTTAATGCTTTTGATTTGCGAACTGTATTGCGCTACAGCTCAATTATAGCATCTCACAATATTATCTCAGGATAAATACAGCGGGCAGGGAAAGAATACAATTGTTAATTGGGATACAGAGAATGGTTGATAATGAAATTGATCTTTTGGCTTATTGCAGTGTTTTAATCTACTAACTTCTTTGCTACTCGCATTGGCACACTGATGCATTTCTTCTCCATATAGTCCATCATTTCAAGAACAAGTGAACGAGCACTAGGGTCAAGTTCAGCGATTTTCTTATTGTATACTTTCTCAATTGCGCGTTCCTTTATTTGACGGATTTCGCTAGGAACGGTATTCAAAGCTTTCTCAATCTGTCGTTGTTGGAATTGATTGTTGAATGATAGTAATTGATTCTTAAGTAAGATTCTTGCTGAATGAACTTCTTTTTTTCTAAAGTCTAAATTAGCTGTAGAAAGTGATCTTAATTGTTCTATATCAATATAATGCATGTCAAATCCGTCTACTACATCAGAAGCAACATTATTAGGTACAGATAGGTCGATAACTATTTTTTTAGAATTTTCCTTTTGTACTAGATTTCTATATATAGAGGCGTCAATAATAGCTGAAGTTGCTGCAGTACATACTATCATAACATCAAATCCTTTGGTGTAGCTTGCTAGTTCACTTAAGTGATAAGCTGTGCCATCAAGTAGTTCAACCAGATTAGCTGCATTGTCAAGGCTTCTATTAAAAATGCTGACATTTGTAAACTTGTACTTTTTCAAAAATTTAGCAAAAAGTGTATTGGTTTCCCCAGCACCCACAATTAGTAATCTAGCATCTTTGTCGACATCATGTGCAAGTAGAGATTGGACTGCAAGCGAAACGATAGAAAGGGGTTTTTCACCGATTTTAGTTTTGTCGTATACTTCTTTAGCCGCTTTGACGGTAGCATTTTCTAGCATCCTTAGGTTATCCGCTATTAGACCAAATTCTAAGCTTTGTTGGTATGCTTCTCGGAATTGACGGAATATCTCTCGTTCTCCTACCACCAATGAGTCCATAGACGATGCTACTTCAAATAGATGATTTACAGCTTTACTTCCATGATATACATCTACAAATTTGCTTATCTTCTTGAGCTTATTTTCTTCTAAGTTAGGATTCACAAATTTGAAGAAAGACTTTACATAGTCGGTATCAAACTCTTCATTGCTATAACATATGAAACTAACTCTATTACAAGTAGATAGATATATGATTTCTTCTATTTTTGTATTTGATTTTAGTTCATGCAACTTAGTCGAAAGGTCCTCTTTTCCTTCATTTTTGATTACAAAATGCCCGATCTCATCCACATTAAGGTTGTGGTGAGTTATGGTCAATATTTTAAAATTGTCGAGCATATTCATAGAACGGCAAAAGTACCATTCGTGTGTTTTGATTTTGTCATTGGGGTGTAAAGATTAGATAATTTGAAGCCAAAATGAATAAATATCAGTTTGGAGGCTAGACGGATATTATTCCTTTCATGTATGTCACAGCAGAACCAATAAGTGCTACTCGGTCTCCTTTATATATACATTCTATATTGCCACCTCTATTCGATATTTGTCTTGCGAGTAATCGATTTTTGCGAAGCCTATGTGCCCAGTATGGAGTGAGTAATGTATGGGCACTTCCGGTTACTGGATCTTCGGGTACGCCAACATTTGGAAAGAAGCATCTCGAAACAAAGTCTTTTTCATTTCCTTGAGCAGATAATAGTACTCCTCTAGATTCTATGTCGCACATAGTAAGCATGTTCGGTCTAGCGTTTAAAACCGCATTTTCATTTTCTAAAATTAGTAAGTAATCATCTTTTCCTTTATAGCACCCTATAGCCGATACATTCATTGCCTTAGCTATGTGCTCGTAGTTCTTAACTTCGATTGGATTATCGCAAGGGAAATCCATCAGATAGAGTCCATCATCTATTTTCTCTACAATCAATTTTCCGCTTTTTGTTTCAAAATGTATTTGTTCCTTGTCAAAACCATACTCTGTAAATAAAACATGAGCGGATGCTAAGGTCGCATGACCACATAAATCAACTTCACTCGTAGGTGTGAACCATCTTAGATTATAGAATTCGTCTTCAGCTTTGACTAAGAAAGCCGTCTCCGCAAGATTATTCTCCATGGCAATGTTTTGCATAGTTTCATCTGATAGCCAATGATCTGAAATGCACACGGCTGCAGGATTTCCCCCAAATAATTTTGATGTGAAAGCGTCTACTTGAAATATTTTTTGAACCATTTTTTATGATAATTTTCATCCGAAATATACATTCATTAGTCGTGTTTTACCTACATGTATATGCACGATGTTGTAAATTAAGTAAATAACTAACATCAAAATTATAAATTATGTCAGGTGCAGGAACTACAATATCGATGATTAAATCGCTCAAAAGTAATGCTCAGCTTTTGAATAGGAATAATATGTTTGCTCAGCTGAAGAACATAAATAACAGATTAGACAAAGGGTACACGCACATACCAATGTCAAAAGAAGATTTGGCATTATTAAGACGGGAAGAACTTAATCAATTGAACAGGGGACTATTAAGAAGAAGGATAATCCTGTTTCTGATTGTCATTCCTGTTGCAATAATAATTGGTGTTGTTTTATTTTTGCTTGTCCATGCATTGATGTGATCAATAAGGAATTGTATTTAGCTTATAATACTGATTACTATTGAATTTGCCGCATACATTCGTCTGCAACATTCAATATGTATTGGCATTTAGCAATATCTTTATGCGGAAAATTGAAACACAATTGGTATAATTGGCAATTATTTAAATTATGGATTAAACAAAAAAAACTCACTTGAAGATAGATCAAGTGAGTTTTTTGCTACTCATTTCATGAGTATTAATTACATCCGTCCGGTCTTACTATTATGGAAGAATTTAATCCAGTATTCAATCGATCAACGATAGTTACTTTTGGAGCATTGAGGATTATATTGACTCCTGCAGGTATGTCTAGATTACCTAGCACTCTGATTTCTATACTAGCGTCGAAGGTCTTATCTAGTAAGAAAGGTTGTGCAGTGGGGCCCAATAATAAAACTTCTGGACAAGGGTCAATCTCAAATATGATCTCATATGGATCCAATACATTTCCAACACCATTTATGTCAAAATTGAGAATGTTAGTCGCCGAAAGTACTACACCTTCGCTTGCATCATAGTATCTAATATCATAGGTGCTCATAGATTTTTCTGCCAACATACTGATCTCAAAACTCATTAATGCTTCTATGTATTCTATTGAACCTAGCGCTCTTATCGTATCATTCTCGAAGAGTGCAACCATGTCTGCAGGGTCATTCGCAATAACACCACTTACAATTACTTCTGCGATAACAGGCATAACCTGGTCGGTATCAAAATCTGGCATCACCCAAGTACTCGCATCATTGGGATCAGCTATAGAACTAGACCTTACTTCTGACTCCCCTTTCTCATCTTTAGCATTATTCTGTGGCGTCCAAGATAAATTCGCTCCGTTTGGATGACCACTATATAGTTTGTAGAGATTGTTAGGCTCTATGTTGGCTATGTTACCGTCGTTCCAATTGTCATTTGATATATTATAATTGGCAAACTTAGCAGTCTGATCAGGAAGAGGAAAATCAATCTTGATCCTGTCACTTCCTGTTGTATTTGCCGCATTGAGATTCAGAACAGTATTTAGAGCTTCTTCATTCTCGAATGGGAATCCTAACCAGTTCCATCCAGATTTCAAAGTTATATCATTTGTTGTTGATTCTATACCCATGACTCTCAATGTGTCGGGCCCATTTTCTAAGTAGATCATGTATCCCTCTTCATTATCTATCATAGAAAGATTAGAAGATCCAAAGTTGAACCAGCCTAGTAAATCAGTGTATTTTGAAAATTTATCTCCCGTTACGATCAGATCACCTTCAGATACTGTGTTCAACGATCTTAACTTATGCATTACATCCATGTTAGACGTAGAATCCACTAATGAAAATCCAGTCCATCCCTGTCGGAGACTTATGTACTTCGCTCTATCATATTCTATATCAACATTAAGGATCTCAGGATTGGCAGTAGTTCCTCTTGTGCTATTTATTGCATAAAATATAGAATCAGCTGCATGGCCGTCATATTCAATCCCAGTATCTGCATCCCATATTCTAAATTCGAGATGAGTGTCTGGGCCATCATCTACATGTCCATATATCGTTAAGAACGAAGCATAGAACTCTCCAGTCTGTGTGATAGACGCTACTGCTCTGATTTCGTTGCCTACCCATACAGATATTAGGTCTGCATCATCTTTAGATATTGCACTAATTGGTTCGCTATTATATTTCCAGTTGGCGATCATGTTCATACTAGAATCAAAATCTCCCGGATCAACATCCCAGTTTGGCGGCTTCACCAATACCTCTAATTGAATGTGTACTTGTGGTGTATTGCCAGAATCTCCGACTTCTAGGACATTCACCGTTTCATTATAGATTCCTACAGCTTCGGCGGCATCTATATCAAAAGAGATCGCTCTTCCTGATGGATTGACAGAAAATGGCTGAGTTGCTGGATCAACAATTGTCAACCAATCACCAAATCCTCCATCTAGGGCTGCAAAACTCAATCCAGATACAGTCTCATTTTCAGTAGTATTATTTAAGTTGATCGTTAATTGATCTACTTCATCTTGGTACATTCGTAGTTTTATTGTATCCGCATCTGCCCAGTATATTTTCTGAGTGATGACTCTGAAAGTCCAGTCTTGAGGTAGTGATATATTTCCCTCTATTGAAGGAATATTATCGACAGTCATCGTAAGGAATTGTCCATCATAATCTGACATTGGATTATCCATCACAAAGATTACTTTATTCGCGTAACAGCTAAGCGTGAATGGCTCAATCTGTCCTGTGTTTTCATTGATGATCGATACATTGTTATCAATGAAACTCTGAGTCATCAAAGCACAATCGAGATCATTGTTAAATGTAAATGAGATCTCATCTCCTGCAGTCCACAAATGATCCGAAGGTTGAGGAGAACCAAATAGATTCAACCCATCTCTGGCGATTTTTCCATCGATTACATTTGATATAGTAGAAGTGAAATTATCACAAGCCATCTTAGTCCTTACTTCATAATCCCCATCAGGATAAGCACCTTCTGTCGTAGGGATTGTCCATATGAAGAAGTATTTAGGTATCTGTCCTGCTGCATATGAAGAATTGTTCTCAACCAATGTATCCGGTATGATGAAGTTTCCTTGCTCTAATTCTAAGCTAGGTACATCGGCCCAGTCATCACCTGTTCCGAGTCTTCTATATTGCAATGTTGCATCTACCAAGAAAGGATTTTCAGGATCATAATCTTGCATAGCGACAACCAGCTTGGTGGTGTCATCATTGATCACCCAATTTTCATTTGGAGCAACCAGAGTTACCGGACTGCAAGGATTGACAAAATATGCAGACGCATAAACATACGTTCTCGGTCCTTCACCACAAGAAGGTTCGAAACCAATTTGAATATCTGCATAATCAAACTCTGTTGGCCCTTTTTCTATGGTCAGTGTTAGATCTTGTGGATCATTCACAAAAAATGTATCTACATATTCTCCATCACTAAGGTTGACACCATTAAGTTTGACGATTGCACCATTAGGGTTTGAGCTAGACTCAAGGAATAACTTCAACTCTCTCTTCGGATTAGAAGAAACGGGTGTTTGATTTTCTGCTCTTATGATAAAGGTAGCAACCTCATCCGCTGGTACATTATACTTAGAACTTGATGATGCAGATCCTCCAGATTCAGGGTCTATGATGCCCATTATTGGGGCGTCTACAAACACAGAGCCTTCTTCTGGTGGACAAGAGCTATGACCTCCAAAATAATCGAAATAAGGAGTCATATTAGGTGCAACACCTTGTATGACAGCAAAACTAAATTGATCGATATTATCATCATCAAATATGGTGTAGCCAACTTCTACTGCATTTTCCAAATCACTACTGTAACTATTGGATCTTGCAGTCTCGAGTTCTACTGATACTCCTATAGTAACTTCTAAAGCAGCTATCTCTTCTACCACACCAAATAAAACACCAGCACCAAGACCAGCAAATACACCTCCAAATACCGTAATTCCGCCGCCAACAGTTCCTGATATATCTAGCTCACTTCCGAGATAGACACTTTGACTCATTGATGTAGTACTTGCGGATACGTTTTCTACAGATTCTTCGATTTGAATGTTCCCACCAGTTGTGATGTTTTTCACTTGGTCACCAAAGTTACTCGTATAATCAACCAAATCTGGATCTGCTAAGATTGCATTAAAATCTACTAGTTCAAAACTACCCAGTGGGCTATTCAAATTTACTGTGTTTTGATCTCCTGTGTAAGGAAATGACCATATATTTAGATCCCCATTTTGCTGTAGATTTCTAATAGCTGCAGAGGCAGAATTGTAAATATCAATTAATGTTTGGTTCCATACAATGTTTTTACTCAATACAAACTCACCGGCGGTCATAGTACCAAACAGAGGTTTTATTTGTGCTTGCCAATAACCGATTTGTGCCTTATGTGAATCTGATAATCCATCAGCTGGTTTTTGGGTACACAAAACATAATAAGGTACTGTCTTTACATCATGGTATTTAATGACTTCTTTCCAATTGTTAATATTTGAACTAAGGAAAACTCGTGCCTGTTCTTGCGTTAAATCTTCTCCGTTACGTTCTATAACTAATGTGCCAATCTCATTCTCTAATGAGTCATTTTGGTATCCTTGTATGATATCTTCGATCTGTGATATCTGATAAGACCACGTAGTCGTAGCGGCATTAGGTGATATTCCTGTGATGTTTTGTATCACAATAGAATCGCACCCTCCAACACTAAATTTCTTGATCTGACCAAACTGCATGACAAGACCTGTACCTACTATAATATCTGCACCACGACCGATATTATCCTCATCATCGCTTGTCGATATCTGTACAGAGGTAGTTACTGAATTAGCCAACACTATGGATTGTTCTTTAGAGTAACCACCGTTGATACTGGCATTTAGTTCTGCACCGATCCCTAATATCTCGGATGATATTTCTGTATACAGAGCTCCATCAAGGGAATTCTCTATAGTCATCTCACTTTCGAAAGCGATCTCTTGTCCCGCTGCGATGTACGATGAACTCTGGTCACCCGGAGGATCTCTCAATACCATCAGAGGATAAGGCACTGCATCATTACCTGTTGCAGGATCTACTATAACATCAGTTCCAGGTATTGATACTGAGCCTTCCACAAATACCGCTCTTGTTAGTCTTCCTAAGTAATTGCCATCGACAGTCTTGTAGTCAAACGTGACTGCAAAAGCATGGGGGAACACTTGATTTGGTCCGCTCGCCTCGAATGTATAATCATCAAATTTCTCCAATAGACTATTATAAGGAACGAGCACTGGTCCTCCGTCTGTAGAGGCTGGATTTGAGACTTCAATTATTCCTTCTGTCACAGAACATTCGGCTCCATTATGAATCTCACTAATGTTAAATGATAATGTGTATTCGAAGCCTTGCTCTAAGATTGCTGTTTCTGTATTACATATCAAATCATCCAGTCCTGCTACTACAATTTCTGGAGCCTTATGGAAAGTGAATGTACGTGCCGATAAATTCTCTATCTCTGCATGTGTCAAATCTTCAATAGAGGCTCTATGTGTATCTAGGAGATTCAATGAAATTGGGAAGTTTGCAAAATAATCCAGCGCTTGCTGATTGACAGTAGAAGGCACATCTACTCCTATGATACTCATAGTATAGTTGAGTGGTATCAATGAAACAACTAAATCTCCGTTACTACTGGTCTGGTACACTTCGTCAAAACATCCATCAAGTGTTCTTACTCTGACATTCCACTTGCCAGTAGAGATGGCATCATCACATGTGTTCTTTACATTTAGTGCTATATCATATGTGAGTTCGTCTATGAAATTGACTTCACTGATCAATGGGAAGTTGATGAAATTATTAAAGATCGTATCTGCATCTGGTATGAAATTATACTGAGTTGTGATCTGATCAGTTGTTATTTCTTGTTCGATTCTTACTCTTATTTCTTGAAGGTTATCTTCATTCGGATTAATGACAAGCGAGTAATTACCATTTGCATCTGTAATCGCTTCTTGTCCAGTAAGAGGCAATCCATTTTTGATGGCTGTAACTTTGATACCTTCTATCGAACAATTGACATCTGGTTGTCGCACATATCCTTTGATTACATAGGCTGTAATATCAAAGAAATTGACAATGCCTTGCGTAGGATCATTGAGTGGATTAAGAACTACGGTATTTGTTGTCTGAGGAATAATTATATGATCAAGAAATTCAGCTTCTATTACATATTCGGTAACATTTGCAGCGTTAGCATCATAGAATATATCGTTGAATGTATATTCTCCATTAGGAAGTGTAATCGTTGAATAATTATAAAC
>CALKXE010000175.1 GCA_938003955.1 uncultured Saprospiraceae bacterium
TCCAAAATAGAAGAAGCTGGTTGCGTAGGTGCACCTGATTGGGTCATAGAGGTAATCTCCAAAAGTACAGCAAAGAAGGATATGACTGAAAAGTACAATCTTTATGAAGAAGCCGGAGTTAGAGAATATTGGGTTGTTCACCCTCTTGACTATGTGGTACATGTATTTGTCCTAGAAGATGGAAAATTTGCTAGAAAACCGATATTTAATCAAGAGGATGTTGCTTCTCCTTTTATATTTCCAGACATGAAAATTGATCTTTCTGAGGTGTTTCCTAATCCTTAATTTACTTTTCAGTATTCTACAGACTTATCTAACGAATCCTTGGTATTTTCCAACACATAATAGTTACGTCAATTAATCCCATATTTTTCTTCTAATTTGGTCAGTGAAATAATACATCGCCGTATCAAGAGATTAATAAAATATAAGAGACCTATTTTTGCCTTATCAGCCCTTTTGTTGATATGGTTCTATTTTTGCTTGCCTGATCCACTATTCTCAGATCCATATAGCACTGTGTTGAATGACAATAAAGGACAATTGATCGGTGCTAAAATATCAGCAGACGGTCAGTGGAGATTTCCACTTATAGATTCAGTACCTGAAAATTTTGAAGATGCTATCGTTACTTTCGAAGATAAGAGATTCAGAAGTCACTTGGGTGTGGATCTATTCTCCATAATGCGGGCTGTTATTCAGAACATCAAAGCGGGGAAAGTGGAAAGTGGTGCCTCTACCCTATCTATGCAAGTAATCCGTATGTCTAGAAAAGGCAAGTCAAGAAATGTCTACCAAAAAATAATCGAAATGATCTTGGCCGTAAGACTAGAATTTCGATATTCTAAAGATGAAATTCTACAACTCTATGCCAGTCATGCACCATTCGGGGGTAATGTCGTCGGATTAGAGGCAGCTAGCTGGAGATATTATAAAAAGCATCAATCAAAATTGTCCGTCACAGAAGCTTGTATGTTAGCTGTCCTACCTAATGCTCCGTCATTAATTCATATTTCAAAAAATAGAGATCGATTACTAGAAAAGAGAAACAGATTACTCATAAAAATGAAAGACGAAAATCTTATCGAAGAGAGTGATTTAGCTCTTTATCTACTTGAGAAAATTCCGTCCAAACCGTACCCTCTTCCTTCGAATGCAAGACACTTATTAGAATATGTCCATAAAATCCAACCAGAAACTATAATCAACAGCTCAATTGATTCTGATATCCAACTAATGGCTAATGAGATAGGAAATTATCATCACCAAATTTATGCTCAATCTGATATTCACAACCTTAGCATTCTTGTTTTAGACACTAAGACTGGAGAAGTGAAAGCTTACCTTGGAAATGCAACTAACACCACTCAAGAATCGGCAGTAGACATGATCCAATCAAAACGAAGTTCTGGATCAGTACTCAAGCCTATCCTCTATGCTCATATGAT
Organism: uncultured Saprospiraceae bacterium; assembly: GCA_938003955.1. Classification (GTDB taxonomy): domain Bacteria; phylum Bacteroidota; class Bacteroidia; order Chitinophagales; family Saprospiraceae; genus CAJXUU01. The sequence continues at coordinate 1,449 of CALKXE010000175.1, forward strand.
AGATGAAGGAAAAATGATGCCACAGGAACTCCTCAAAGATGTTCCAACCCAAATAAAAGGATTTAATCCAAAAAATTACAATCGCAAATATTCTGGAGCAACACCCGCCGATATCGCTTTGGCAATGTCTCTTAATGTACCCGCAGTATATAGTTTAAAAGAGTATGGAGTAGAACCATTTATACATAGATTACAAGAACATGGATTTACTAGTATCAATAAATCCGCTAATCATTATGGCCTTTCTCTAATCTTAGGCGGCGGAGAAATTACACTTTGGAATCTCTGCGGTGCATATGCCTCAATGGGAAGCACGCTAGTTAACTTCAACAAAAATGACGGGAAATATAAAGTCAACCAAGATAAAACACCAAGCTACTCCCCTCGGAGTCCAAACAAAGTAGAACTAAGCAAAACGCCAAGAGGTCTATCGGCTGGATCAATTTATAAAACTTTCGAAGCAATGCTTAAAGTAATAAGGCCTGGATCTGATGGAGAGTGGGAACAGTTCAATTCTTCAATGCCAATCGCCTGGAAGACAGGAACAAGTTTTGGGCATAGAGATGCATGGGCAGTTGGGGTATCTCCTAATTATACAGTAGGAGTATGGGTCGGAAACGCTGATGGAGAAGGGAAAAACAGCCTTGTCGGCGTAAGTAAAGCTGGACCTATTCTATTTGATATATTTAATAGGTTCAGTTCAGGAGTCTTTTTTGAAGAACCTATTGATGATCTCTATCCAACATACACTTGCAGTAAAAGTGGATTTTTAGCGTCATCTTATTGTGAAGTTATTGATACTATATACAGTTCTAATCAGAGTCAAAAATCTACAATCTGCCCATATCACAAACTTATCCATACTGATCAATCTGGGATGCGCGTAACAAGTATTTGCGAAGCTCCATCAGCAATGAAACACCAAAAATGGTTCGAATTGCCACCTTCAATGGCATTCTACTATAGAAAAAAGCATCCCGAATATAAAATGCTTCCATCATTTAGAAAAGATTGCATGCAAAACGTAACATCAGAGGTAATGTCCTTTCTATATCCTTCAGAAAAATCAAAAATATATTTACCTACGGATATCGACGGCATTCAAGAAAAAGCGATTTTTAAAGCTGCTCATCAAGACCCCAGTGGTCTGCTTTATTGGCATTTGGATAATGTGTACCTTGGATACACTCAAGAGTTTCACAATATGGAAATTACGGCATCCACTGGTAATCATTTTGTAACGATTGTAGATGGAGATGGCAATCAAGTAAAACAGGCATTCGAAGTAATAAACTAACTATTCAAATGTATTTAATGTCGCAGTTGTTATAACTTTTTAAGAATCATTGTATGATATTCTAAATTCATCATACTTTTATCCCTTGAATGGCGTTTTAATTCCTCAAATCGACAATATCTATGCGTTTTATATTCAGTTTAATTGCATTCTTGGCATTTATCAATATTTCTAATAGTCAATTGGATCAAAAAATAGGAGAATGGGAATCTTTTCTGCCTTACAATGATGGAAGATGGGTAACCCAAAGCAATGATAAAATCTACTATTCCACAGAACTATCTCTCTTTAGTATAGACAAATCAGATGTGACAGATTTTAGTTACTTCTCAAAGATTGATGGGTTGACTGATGTCGGAATCAAAAAAATAAAATATAATTTACTAGCCGAACAGCTAATTATCGTCTATGACAATAGTAATATCGACATCTTAGATAATGGAGAAGTGACCAATATTGCCGATGTCAAAAACAACCAAATACTTACAGGAGATAGATCCATTAATGATATCCATATCCAAAATGAGAATCAAGTGTTCTTCGGAACAGCATTTGGGATTATTGAGCTCAACTTAGAAAAACTAGAATTTACCACGACGATATTTACGAATATCGCAGTTAATGATATTACCTCTAATGGTAACATTCTCTATGCAGCTACCAATGATGGTATATACTACGTGGACATAGTGACGAATAATAACATTGCCGATTTTTCTAGCTGGACATTATTGGATGATCCTGGTTTACCTACAGTATATGCTGCATCGCATATTGAAGTTTTTAATAACAAACTATACGCAAGTATAGAAAATGTCCTTTATTTCGAAAGTGGAAACGGACAGTTTTCATCTTTACCATTAAGTGGATTTGAGAGTTTTGATATCAAGTACTTATCGCTCGCACAGACAAGATTGATCGTAGGAGTCCAATCGGGAAGTAGTGGAAAAGCGATATTTGTAGATGAGAATAACAATCAGATGGCCGATCAAACTGGATGTGCAAACAAGACGCTCTACTCCATAGAAGATGAACAGGGTAGATTATGGTTCGCCGATGAATTCTCTGATATCAGATGGGCTGAAAGTGATACTAGCCCTTGTAATAAGACTAGAACCAATAGTCCTGCAGCTTCGGGAGTATCTGACATCGCTACCAAGGATGGAATACTCTACGCAGCATCTGGCGGTGTACAGGATAATTACACTCCTTTGGCTAATCGTGATGGATTTTACATTTTGGATGAAGGCAATTGGACTACTTATAGAAAAGAATCTGTCGCGGAAACCGAAGAAATCGAATTTATCAATATTTTTCAAGTCGAAACACATCCAAGTGATGATCGTATATATGTAGCATCTTACTACGAAGGTTTATTGGAATTTGACCCCAATACAGAAGTCGCGACAGTCTACAAAGAAGACAACAGTCCAATTAGTGGAACTGTAGGAGATTCAAACAGAGAAAGAATATCAGGCCTAGCTTTTGATAATAATGAAGTGCTGTGGATTAATAATTATGGCGCACTCACTCCTCTGATCGCATATACACCAGAAGGTGATTTTCATGCTTTTAATCCCGCAGGAGACAACCAGTTGGTAAAAGTAGCCGTAGATCAAAATGGCTACACATGGTCAGTTTTGATTGGTTCGTCAGGTGGTATAGTTGTCCATAATAGTAACGGCACACTCGCCGATCCGAATGACGACCAATCCATATTCATCAACTCATCAAATAGTGAATTACAAACTGGTACAGTAAATACAGTAGCTATTGATCTAGATGGAGAAGTTTGGGTAGGTACAAATGAAGGTCCTGTAATCTTTGACAGTAGTCCAGCTCTTTTCGATGGCGAAAATCTTGGTAGCAGACGTAAAGTACTACAAGATAGTATTGCGGCTTTCCTCTTAGAAACTGAGGATATAAGAGCGATCGCCTTCGATGGCGGAAATAGAAAATGGTTCGGTTCTAGGAACGGTATATTCGTACAATCACCTGATGGCGAAACATTAGAACTGCAATTCAATGTTGACAACTCTCCTTTGTTTGACAACGTAATCAATGCCTTTGAGTACGATGATGACACAGGTGTTATGTATATCTCTACTAATAAAGGTATGCAAAGTTACCGTACAGAAACACTCGGATCTACTAAAACACATGCTCGACAAGTATATGCTTATCCGAATCCAGTACGTCCAGAATATGAGGGACCAATTGCAATAAAAGGACTTGCGAGAGATGCCAATATAAAAATTACAGACCTCAATGGAAAGCTAGTATATGAAACTACCGCTCTTGGTGGACAAGCTATTTGGGATGGTAAAGATTACACCGGTAGAAAGGCAGTTTCAGGAGTATATTTTGTATTCAGCACTGGTACAGCCTCGTTTGATACGCCAGATAGTTTTGTGACTAAGATTATGATTGTTAATTAGATTATTCGACGTTCGACTGATCGACGTTCGACTAAAAAGTAACTCTCGACAAAGAAAGTCGGTAGTCAGAAATATTGAGGACTAATGAAAACTCTTTAATACTTTAAAGGGTTCAAAATTGATAAATTTGAGAAATGGCTCTTACACTGAATATCCCTTCGAAGAATATTGTTGACTCATTTGAATCGCTTTATTTTATTTGACTCTTATTTACAACTTACCTTTTAAGAATTGTCCTGTAAATGATTCTTTCACTTTTATAATTCCTTCAGGAACACCTTGATATAATAAATTTCCACCCATAATTCCTCCAGTAGGTCCAAGATCTATGAGCCAATCTGCACACTTAATTACATCAATATTGTGCTCCACTACTAGAACAGTATGTCCATTTTCTACTAAAGCGTTCATGGCATCCATCAATTTTAGAATATCGTGAAAGTGCAATCCTGTGGTAGGTTCGTCAAAAATAAAGAAGATTTTTTCTCTACTATTTTCTCTAGCGATGAATGATGCTAATTTTACACGCTGCGCTTCTCCACCGGACAATGTACTACTCGGTTGACCAAGCTTAACATATCCTAACCCGACGTCAAAAAGTGGTCTTATCTTCGTTATGATATCACTCTTATCATCAAAGAACTCCATCGCTTCATCTATACTAAGTTCTAATATATCAAATATGTTCTTTCCCTTGTATCTTACATCTAATACTTCATCTTTAAATTTCTTCCCATCACATTCATCGCATGTAAGTCTTACATCGGATAAAAACTGCATCTCTACCGTTATCTCTCCTTCGCCCTTACATGTCTCGCAACGACCGCCTTCTACATTAAAGGAAAAGTGCTTTGGTTGAAACCCTTTTATTTTAGACAATTGTTGATTGGAATATAGCTTTCTTATACTATCATATGCTTTCACATAAGTAACAGGATTCGATCTACTGCTCTTTCCTAAGGGATTCTGACTTACTAACTCTACTTGAGTGTAGGCTGACAGGTCACCACTTAACTTCTTATGCTTACCTGGTGACATCGGAATAGGATCTCCTAAATGCTTCTTCAATGCTGGATAAAGAATACTTTTAATCAGAGTTGTTTTTCCAGAGCCGGAAACTCCACTCACCACTGTAAATGTATTCAATGGAAAAGTTACGTCAATATCTTTAAGGTTATGCATCTCAGCACCTTCAATTCTTATTTTATTTACTCCTTTTCTTCTTTGTTTTGGGACAGCTATCTCTTTATTTCCAACTAGATAATCTGCAGTAAGGCTTTTCACTTTGCCAGAAATAAACTTTTCATAGCTACCACAATAAATCAATTCACCTCCATAAATTCCCGCTTTCGGACCAATATCCACTATAGAATCAGCATTTTTTATCACTTCTTCTTCATGTTCTACTACGACTACTGTGTTTCCTAATGCTTTTAGTTTCTTTAGTACCTCTACTAGCTTCTCAGTGTCTTTTGGATGTAATCCAACACTAGGTTCGTCAAGAATATAGAGCGAATTAGTAAGATTACTTCCTAGCGTACGCGTAAGGTTTATTCTTTGAGTTTCTCCTCCACTAAGTGTAGATGCCTGTCGATCAAGAGATAAGTATGATAAGCCTACATCATTCATTACTTGCAATCGATTATTGACTTCTAATAATATTCTATCCGCAATCTGTTGATCATGATCAGATAAATTGACAGAATCAAAGAAAGATTTCAATTGATCCAAAGGAAGGTCTATGAGATCCGTAACATCCTTTCCATCTATTTTTACATAGGTAGCTTCTTTTCTTACTCGTCCCCCTTCACATTCTGGACAGTCCGTCTTCCCTCTGAACCTCGCCAGAATAATTCTATTTTGAATCTTATAAGTTTTCTCTTGTAATTCCTCGAAGAAGCTATTTATTCCCTCGAACCATTTGTTGCCTTTCCAAAGTACTTTCTTCTCTGCTTTAGTTAAGTCTTTGATTGGTCTATGTACTGGAAAATCAAAATTATGTGCAGCATTGACTAGCCTATCCTTCCATAGACTACTCTTTTCTCCTCTCCACGGAGCTATAGCATTGTCATAGACAGATTTATTATCATCTGGTATAACCTTGTCGGGATCTATGCCTAATACTCTCCCATAACCCTCGCATTTAGGACATGCTCCATATGGATTATTATAATTGAACAGTTGATGCGTAGGTTCTAAGAAAATCATACCATCCATCTCGAACCGGTTATTAAACATCTCGGTTGCTCCGCCTAAGATTTCTACCTCGCATTCTCCTTCACTATCTTGGAATGCAGTAAGAACTGAATCGGATATTCTTTTTCTGTTTTCTTCATCAGAATTCACAACAAACCTATCAATCAGTATTCTATATTTATCAATTACATCAACAGTTTGTTTACCAAGGTCCTTGTCTTTTGATTCTAGAAATTCTTCTATGTATTCTAATTCCCCCTTTATTTTTATTCTTGTAAAACCTTTTTGGATAAGGAGTGATAAATCATCCGCTAAAGTTCTTTCATACTTCTTCTGAAGCGGAATGCTCAAAACGATTTTTGTTCCTTTCTTATGCTGGAAAATAAAATCTGTGACATCGGACACCTCATGCTTCTTCACTAACTCCCCTGTGATTGGAGAATAGGTTTTTCCAATCCTAGCAAACAATAATCTTAGATAGTCATATATCTCGGTCAATGACCCGACAGTAGACCTTGCATTACTAGATGATACTTTTTGTTCTATTGCAATAGCGGGGCAGATTCCTTTTATATATTCTACATCCGGTTTTTTCATCCTAGATAAGAACTGTCTAGCATATGAGGACAAAGACTCGACGTACCTTCTCTGACCTTCAGCATATAACGTATCCATAATCAATGAGGACTTCCCAGATCCAGAAAGACCAGTAACTACAACCAATTCATTCTTTGGTATCTTAAGCTCGATATTCTTAAGATTATTAGAATTAGCACCTTTGATATGGATGAACTTTCTCAATTCAGCTATTTCTTTCTTTCGTGCTTTCTTCTCTGCCAGTGTTAATGTTGCCATTCCAATTTAGTACTAATTTCTATTAATATGCGAATGTAAGGATTCATGAGTTACTATCTTAACAATAGCAATACGTCTAGATAGAAATAATAGGGATTATAAATAGTTTAGTCAATTGCATGATTTAAATGACATAGGCGTAAATGAACCTATAATTTTAATTGCAAGTGAAATGTCGTTGTCCAAATATATGTGCTAAATCATTTGATGAATAATACTGTTCTAAAAAATAATCAATAGTTTGCATTAAATACTAATCAATATGAATATTAGACTAGAATCAATCCACGGATCACTTAATTATAAAGGGACGAATGATAGAGGGCAATCATACCAATTCAGTGGTAATAAAGAATCCGTTTCACCAATGGAATCAATACTTATGGCAGCAGCTGCCTGCAGTTCTATAGACATAGAAATCTTTTTAGAAAAAATGAGACAACCTTTTGATAGGATTGAAGTAGAAGTAAAGGGTGAACGTGTTGATGCTGTTCCAGCTATATTTTCTGGTATTCATTTACATTACAAAATATATGGCGACATAAAACCAGAAAAAGCTAAAAAAGCTGTTGATATGTCTATGGATAAATACTGTTCCGTTTCTATCATGTTATCCGCAGGTGTCAAAATGACTCACTCCCATGAAGTTATCAAAAGCTAATATGGAAGGTTTAGATTATAAGACAGCAGTCGAGCATCTATCCAAGGATAAGAAGTTCAAACCGTATATTGATAAGATAGCACTTCCACCAAGAAATCCGTCTATAGATATCTATTCTGGATTAATCAGTTCTATTGTATCACAACAATTGAGTGTGAAAGCAGCAGCTACAATACATGGTAGATTTATAGGCCTATTCAAATCAGAATATCCATATGCAGATGAATTGCTGAAATTTTCTGATATAGAAATGAGAGGAGTTGGGCTCTCTGGACAGAAAACAAAGTACGTTAGAAACGTTGCACTATTCTTTCGAGAAAACAGCTTATTCGAGAAAGACTGGAATACATTATCAGACAATGAAATCATTGTTCTTCTTACCGAGATTAAAGGTGTTGGCCAATGGACTGTCCAGATGATCCTTATGTTTGTTCTCAAACGTCCTGATGTATTTCCTGTTCATGATCTTGGCATTCAACACGGTATGATTGAGATTTACAATCTAAAACAAGAAAAAAAAGAGCTTCATGTAAAAATGGAAAAGTTATCAAAGAAGTGGCAGCCACATCGTACTGTGGCATGCCTGTATCTCTGGGCAATCGACTTCGGCTGCGCTCAGTCTACTTTAAGACTCTAATTATACTGAAAATCGATAATTTGGATCGTTCTTCAAAAAATACAATGGAACTAAGCACAAAAAAGGTAATAGAATAAAGCCAAAGAAGATGACTTAACGCAGTACGAGAAAAGGCAACTGTGCAAAGTCGAAGTCCAATACCTAATGAGCAAAGCCAAAAGAAAAGTTGACTGAGCGAAGCCGAAGTCATATTTTCCTCCCCTTCACAGTAGTCTTTTTATGCTTTGTCTTTCTCGCTTTATCCAAATCTACAAGTAGATTAGAATAAGCACTTTCAGTTGTTGTATTCCATGTTTCACCAGCATAAGTTACTTTCCCTCTCTTCTTTTTCCATTCCTTTGCTAGTAATACAAACCTTCCACCCGCTTTTTGATTCGGGCCAAACATAAGATATTTATCGTCTTCCGCTTCGAAGCTTATCGCGACTCTATCTCGCTTAGGTGAAAAAACAAATACGCCAGGGGTTCCTTTTTTGAAAATAACCTCTTCTATTTTCCTACCATCAACTATTTTAATAGTCCCATTTTCCACAGAAGTTCTTTTGCCTCCAAAGTCTCGATATAACACTATGTCTCCAGATAAATAAAATTGAACTTTAGATAATGCATCCGAAGAAGAATCAATTTCTTCATAAACATTGTCAGTAAAAGGATATAATTTAGGGCTACATGAAGTGATAATCATAGCACTAATAATTGCGACAGAAAGAATTTTGAAATATTGCATAATATCTAATTTTATGAGTAATGTCTAATTAAGACGAAACCTAAGGGCTAATGTAAATTCATAATTTACCCTTTGTGTCAAATTTAACAAACCGCTTAAGTTTTGCTTAATGCTAATAAACAGATTAAAACAAAAAACCTGCACAAAATTAATTGTGCAGGTTTTATATCATTACTCTTAAGAAATATTAATATTCCCAAAGATCGTGTTCGAAGTTAAAGAGTTCAGCTTTAATCTGCTCTGATTCTAGTAAGGCATTAATACCCGCTCTTTCATCTTGTGCAGAATAATTATCCTGTACCCTCTTATCTAATACATTCGTTATTTTATAAATATAACTAGCAAAGAATCTAGATTCAAATAAATCAGCCCATGTCATTGGAGCTATATCATTATTGTCATTGATTACTCTATGCTTTGACAAGAATTCTCTAGCTGTAGGGTAATAGATCCAGAATAACACCTCTGGATACTTTACTACTCCCGTTTCAGGATCTACATTGTCAATCACAGGAGCAACTCCTATTATTCTTACTTTAAGCATTGAAGCTTCTTCATCAAAAAACCAAATTTCTTTAAGTCTATATCTGTTGACGTCTTCATAGTATACTTCACTCTTATTGATAGCTACAGTCTCTTCGTATGTATCATAATCAATTGTAGATGACGTATCCGTCTTGAAGAATGCGCCTTCAACTTCAGCAGCCGTAAAAGGCGACTTATAATCAGGTGCTACTCCATCATGTCTGAACAAAGTAATATCTCCATTCATGGCAAGGTCTCTTAAAATCCCAAAGAACGGTTTTATTGGAGTTCTAAAAGCTAGATTCATTTTTTCTCTAGTTTCTATTACTCTATAAATTGTCTTTTGCCACGCAATATCGGCTTCTCTGATAGGCTCATATTGAAGTACTCTATTTTCAGTAATCAATCTTTTTGCTACGATATCATCTACATAGATGTCTTCAGCTGGTTCACTTGATTCAAGAAGTTCTTCGGCACCAACCTTTATCTGTGCATTCATT
>CALKXE010000176.1 GCA_938003955.1 uncultured Saprospiraceae bacterium
TGGCATCTATTTGGGGTTATGTTTTATTGATATTATTCTTCACAAATGGATATAATCTGCGGGCTATTGTTCTCTACTGTTGGATTTCCTCCGAAATCACTTAATACGATGTCACAATCTCCACCACTTCTTGAGCTAGTGCAGTTGTTTAAAACCAGATTTACGTCGAATTCTAATGTTACATTCCCAGCTAAATCTCCATGGCCTTGTATAATGGATCCTCCATCTGACAGGTCTAAGTATTCCCAAATATTTAATGAACTAGGACTTCTGATATAGATTCCTTCCCAGTATCCACTAAGTGATTCTTTACCACGGATCGTAACATGGTTTGATTGGCTTCCTTGGATGAGTAGGTATTGATTATTATTACTAGTTGAAGTGAGAAATGATCCTACACCCATTACTATTTCTACACCGGCCTCAAGAGTGAGGGGTGCATATAACTCGAAACCATCTTCAATGAAATATGGAATATCCAGAGCCTCGAAAGTAGTTTCTTTATTTAACCTGTCTACATCATCTTGGTGAAGTCCTAGCATGTTTATACCATTCTCGTTGAATGTGCAAGAAGTCAAATCCATGTCAGAGATATGATTTTGATTGATTAGAATAGGGTATCGTTTACAACCGATTATGGTATTATTTTCAAACTTATTTATAGTACTAAGTGTAAGGCTTTCTTCCGAGAGAATGCCGTTGTCGCCACTGTTTTCGATAGTGCAATTACTCATAGTAAACCTGCCTTGGAATGTCACTGCAGCATGGTTGGTTGAGAACAGCCCAAAAGATTCTCCATCTCCGGCATCTTTTATATTTACGTGTTCAAGCTGATTGGCTCCTGTATTACTATTGATATAGATACCTCTCCAGCTAGCTGACCCTTCATTAGTGCCGATCATTGAAATAGGATCACCACTTTTTCCTAATGCTCTAAGGATTCCATCGTTTTCTATAACAAGACTAGCTCCATTTTTAAATTGTATTGTTGTTCCAGGTTCTATACTGAATATTCCGTCTCGGACTTCTACTTCACAATCTACGATGTAGTCTATGCCTTCAGGGTTTTGGTTGGTCAAGGTTATGTCAGTATTATAAAGGCAATCTAATGTGATCGCTAAGTTTGAGTTGCCAGGGTTTTCGTTACTAGGGTCTTCTTTTGTGCAGGAAGTGATAAGAGATGTTAAAAACACAAGGCAGATTAAATTAGTTATTGTTTTTTTCACAGAAATGTTTTTTAGGTTATTTTTCTTTTCAGTTTTGAAATATACTGTCATTACAAATGTAGGTTTGTAGCAGCATGAAGATTCTTACAATGAATAATCGGTCGGTTTTAATGAATAAAAAGAATCTATCGGATAGCGATAGCCATAATTTGGCCATTTCCTGTCGATCATTTCTCTCTTTGTATCGAATAAGGCATGAAATATTGTACATTTGCACCGATTTTTGAGGCTTGGCAATAATTGTCTCATTTCGAAAGCAAAAACACACAATGGAAAAAAATCATATAATTGGATTTATACTTTTATTCTCGACCTTATTTGTTTGGTCATATTTGAATAAACCTAGTGAAGAAGAGATGGCAAAGCATCAGAGAATGCAAGACTCTATCGCAAATATTCAAATCGCTGCGGATAGTTTGAATGTGGCAGCTGCAGTAAATATTGCTCCACAAACGTCAGTTGCACAATTACCTGATTCTGTAAGGTTAGCGCAAAATGAGGGTATATATGGACCTCTTGCATCTGCATCTGTAGGTACAGCTAAAGATTTTACTTTAGAAAACGACAAAGTTGTTGTTACATTCTCTAGTAAAGGTGGTAAAGTGACTTCCGTGAAACTGAAGGACTACACAAAAAAAATATACAAAAGAGGAGAGGAAACGACTGAAGAACAAGTAGTCTTATTGAGTGATGAGCGTAATAAGTTTGAGTATCTACTGCCTATAGCGTCTGCTCCAAGTGGATTCGTTTCAACTGAAGATCTATTTTTTGAAGGTTCAAAATCTGGAAATACAATAACATTTAGTGCAAAAGCTAGCACAGGTGGGTCGTTCAAGCAAATCTATACACTAGCAGATAGTAGCTATAATCTTGATTATAATATAGACTATGCCGGGCTAGATAAAGTATTCAATGCCAAGGCAAATACAATCGGGTTCAACTGGGAGAATTACTTACATGACTACGAACGTAATGCTACATTCGAGCAGCAATACTCTGCAGTATATTACAAAGAACATGAAGAAAGTGATCCAAGTGATTGTGGTTGTATGCAGGATGATAAGGAAATTCTAGATGAAGAAAAATTGGATTGGGTATCTCACTCAAACCAGTATTTCAACTCCACATTAATGGCAACAACTGCTCCTTTTGAATCTGGAGTTGTCGAAAGTGTGAAATATGAAATAGAAGAAGGTAAACCAATCCCCCATATTGAAAAACTAACTACTCAATTGGAAATTCCAATGGATGGAAATAGTTTTGATATGGCTATGTATGTTGGGCCAAATGAATATAATAATCTTAAAGCTCAGGATATTTCTTTAGAGTACATCATACCATTTGGTAACAGTATATTCGGAACAATTAATAGATGGGTGATAAGACCCGTATTTGATTTCTTCTCTAAGTATATAAGCACGTTAGGATTTGTGATAATTCTAGTAATATTCATCATCAAGATGTTATTATATCCGTTGATGTATAAGATGCTGCATTCGCAAGCTTTGATGGGAGCATTGAAGCCTCAATTGGCGCACTTGACAGATAAGTTCAAGGACGAACCTCAGAAGAAGCAGATGGAGACTATGAAGATCTATAAAGAGTACGGTGTCAGTCCGCTTGGTGGGTGCCTTCCTATGATAATACAGATGCCAATTTGGTATGCTTTGTTTAGGTTTTTTCCTGCCTCAATCTCTTTCCGTCAAGAGTCATTTCTATGGGCACATGATTTGTCATCTTTTGATGATTTTTTCTTGTTACCATTTAATATTCCATTTGTAGGAGATCACTTGAGTTTGTTTACTATTCTATATTCTGTAAGTATGTTGATTTATACATACTATAATACGAAACATATGGATATGTCAGCAAATCCTGCGATGAAGTATATGCAATATCTGATGCCAGTAATGTTCTTTGGTTTTTTCAATACGTATGCATCGGGATTGACTTGTTATATGTTCTTTAGTAACTTGATTAATATAGCTCAAACGGTAATTACTAAATCATTTGTATTCAATGATGAGAAGTTGTTAGCGGAATTGAAAACCAAGAAGGCGGCTCCGAAGAAGGTGAATAAGTTTCAACAACGAATGGAGGAAGCTATGAAGCAACAGCAAGCCGTACAAGCTAAAAAGAAAAAGAAATAAAGGGAAAGATCGTTTTCGAAATGCGTAAAACGGCAATATTGGATGTGAATCGTTAAGTATAAGATTGAATGAAAGCTGTCTACTAATCTAGAAAGTCAATATCAATTAGTATATATTGTAAACTACTCATTAGCCTGCAAAATGTAATGCGAACTGTCTTACCGGTATTAATTTCTTGTTAAATCAAGTTTTACGTAATCATTACGAACTTGGAAATCGTTTTTTGCATTGAATATTAATAAGTATCAATCCAGATTAAGTATGAGAATAGTATTGTTATTGGCAGTTATGGTTTTAGGATCTTTGAGTATAAATGCACAGAAGCAAACCGAACAGGATAGTGTAATTCAGTTTTCTGGATTAGTGGTAACAGAAGGAGATGATGGTGATGTAATAATTCTACCGTATACCAATATAGGAGTTTTAGGAACGAGCAGAGGAACAAACTCTGATTCGGATGGTTTCTTTTCAATAGTAGCGAAAAAAGGAGAAACGATTAGATTTACAAGTATTGGTTTCAAAGATGCAGAATATACTATACCAGATACATTGTCAAAGCAGATGTACTCATATGTGCAAATAATGAGTGAAGACAGTTTGTTGTTGCCGGAAGCCGTTATTTATCCTTGGCCAGACAGAGAGTATTTCAAATATGAGTTTCTTGCGATTGATATTAGTGATGATCTAAGAGATAAAGCAGACGAAAATTTAGCAAAAGAAGTACTTGAGGAATTGAGGTATTCAATTCCAGCCGATGGAAGAGAAACAGTAGGGTTAGAATTAAAACAAAATGCTCGAAATTTTCAGTACGTAGGACAGACAAAACCACAAAATATATTCAATCCTCTAGCGTGGAAGAAATTTATTGATGCGTGGAGAAACGGAGATTTTAAGAGTAAGGATAAAAAGAAAAAGAAGTAAATAATTACCGCCAATCTAAACCAGAAATGGTATTAGATTTTGCAGTGTATATTTTAGACATAAAAAAAGCCAGATCAAAATGATCTGGCTTTTTTTATAAGTCTATATTTTTTTATTTATGAAAAGTAATCTTTCATTCTATCAAAGAATCCTTTCTCATTTTTACCAGGGTCGGGAGCGAAATTAGGCATCGTTTTTAATTTCTCAAGTAGTTTTCTTTCTTCATCATTTACCTGTTTCGGAGTCCAAATGTTTACATTGATCAATTGATCACCCGTGCCGTAACTTTGCACGCTTGGTAGACCTTTTTCACGTAATCTGAATATCTTTCCGCCTTGTGTTCCCGGTGGTACTTTTATCTTTACTTTATTAGTAAGGGTAGGGACTTCGATCGATGTACCTAGAGCTGCATCTGCAAAGTTGACAAATAGATCGTAAATAACGTTTTTCCCATCTCTACTAAAGTGATCATGAGGCTTTTCTGATATGTTGATAAGAAGATCACCTTTAGGGCCTCCATTTTTACCAGCATTTCCAGTGCCTCGCATGCTCAATTGCATACCATCTTCTACACCAGCAGGTATATCTATTGATATTGTTTCTTCTCCTAATAATCTTCCTTCACCTTTACAAGGAGCACACTTAGCGGTTACTTGCGTACCCGCACCGCCACATGTAGGGCAAGCAGCTGTCGTTTGCATTTGACCCAAGAACGTAGATTTTATCTGACGCACATACCCAGATCCACCACAAGTACCACATGATTTTACGGAAGACTTATCCTTTGCTCCAGATCCATCACATGTATCACAAGACTTCTGTTTTTTGACTTTTATTTTTTTCGTAATTCCAGTTGCAATTTCTTCTAGAGAAAGAGAGACTTTGATCCTTAGATTACTACCTTTTTGACCGGTTCTAGCACCACCTCTAGATCTTTGACCGCCTCCTCCACCAAAGAAACTATCGAATGGGCTTCCGCCGCCGCCTCCGAATACATCACCGAATTGCTCAAATATATCATCCATGCTCATTCCTCCACGACCTCCACGGAATCCACCTCCTTGGTTCGGGTCTACACCTGCATGTCCATACCTATCATACCTAGCCTTCTTATCAGCATCACTTAATATCTCGTATGCTTCAGCGGCTTCTTTGAATTTTTCCTCAGCCTCTTTATTGTCAGGATTTTTATCAGGGTGAAACTTCATTGCCGTCTTACGATATGCTTTTTTTATCGTCGTAGCGTCAGCTCCTTTTTCAACTCCTAATATCTCGTAAAAATCTCTTTTAGCCATTCTATTCTTTATTTTCTTGTCGACATCACTTTTAATTGAAGTGATATCAAAATCTTTGTCCTTGGTTTACTCTCCGACTACAACTTTCGCGTGTCTAATGATCTTCTCATTCAAGTAAAATCCAGCTTCAATAGTGTCGATTACTTTGCCCTTCATATCTTCAGTAGGAGCTGGTATCTTCGTAATGGCTTCATGTAGTTCAGGATCAAATGCTTCTCCATTACTAACCATTTTTTTCAAGCCTTTACCTTCAAGGACATTGTATAGCTTATTGTAAACCATCGATACGCCTTCACTAAGTGTTTCTTCTGTTTTCTCGTCTTCTGCACTTGCTTTAGCTCTATCGAAATCATCCACGATAGGCAACATTGCTGATAGCGTATCTTGGCCCGCATTCTTGAGAAGATCCAAACGCTCTCTGATATTTCGTTTTTTGAAATTATCAAACTCAGCGAATAATCTTAAGTGCTTATCTTTCGATTCGGTCAATAGTATGTTTAGATCCTCGATCTCTTCTAGTAGATCAGCTACCTTTGGTTTTTTTGACTTTGATGCTTTTACGGCATCTACTTGCTCTTCAGATGCTTTTGCATCAGTGGCTTTATCTTTGCTCATTATATCTTTTAGTTTTTGTAACACTTCTTATCTATATCAATAGTTACGCCATTGTGACTAGTGGGTCATTATGTCATTGGAGAGACTGCAAAGGTGTCAAATGATGTTGAAGATATATATAAAACTGGCATTTTGTCGGTAGGAAACCTGCTTAATAGAGGTGTAAGAAAATTAAAAATTAGTGGGAAGTATATTGTAGATGTTTTTTATAACGCTCAATTTTGGATGTGTAAATCGGAATGTAATAATTACCTTTTGTAAAAAATGGGTATTTATAGGTGTATAAGTTATTTACGATTAAAAGTCTAAAAGTAGATTCTATAAATAAAACTGAAACTGAAGTTAGTCTTAATCTGAAACGTTACACCGCTTAGATAATAGAATGCTTCAAAAGGCCATTGAAGTAGGTTGACTATTAAGTCTAACCATGTTAAATTCAGGAATAATCAAATCGGGAATAGCGGGAGGCAGCATCTAAGAGCTTAATGATTTTTACTCATTCATTTTCAAGCGTGAATTACTCTTTAAAGATGTTGAGCGCGATAAACTTTTTTAAAATTAAAAAAATGAAAAATTTAATTAATTGGCAATTGTCAATACTGTTAATGTGTTCCATTATTTTTTTTAGTTGTTCGAAAGACGAAGCGAATTTTGAACGAATTGAAACTAGTAAAGTTCTCAAAAGATCTTCGGACTGTAATCGATCAATTTTTTTTACTAAAAAAACAACTACTTATGTTAAATTTGATGTACCTGATTCAGAACTTGAAGTAGGAGAAAAATCACTAATACTGCCTAAGTCAAATTTGAAAAATTATAGGCTTTGTGAAGGAACAAATGGTGTAATAAGTACGACTGTGATTAATAATCCTAATTTACAAAGAAACTCAGATTATAAATCTACAGTATTGGGTGCTCCCAGAAAAATTAGTTGGAAATCCAAGACTATTGGTAACCAAACTGAAGTCTATGATCAGAAAGGAGATTTAATTAGCAGTTCTACTTCGGATTCATATTTAACAAGTTTTGATGACGTTTTGGAGACATACGAGTCCTCTTTAGTCAGTGAGGAATTATATGATCTATTTATACGATCAATGCGCGAAAATCTAAATGTAGAGGACTTCAATGATGATATTATTGTTGTTGTAACAAACAATGGTAATGGAACTACAAAAACATATTTTGACAAAAAGTGTCAAAAAGAGATTGCTGTAGAGACTTATGATTCAGCAAAAAAGCTCATAAATAGAAATTCTTATCTCTATGCAGTTGACGATACTCAAGTATATCTTAGGACTCAAATGAGCATGTCATTTAAAAAATCACCTGATTCTGGCAAAATAATGTCTTTGATTTCAGTATCTAATTACTCATACAACTAAATAAATTAAGATGAAAAATATAATATTAATAGTGGCATTTTTTATAATTCAACAAGGACTATACGGACAAATAGTTCCTAGGGATATACTTGCCGCACAAGGAGCCCCAGGTAATTCCTATAATTGGAATCCAGAAATTAATAACATGAAAGCCGATGGATATCAGATAAGGCCCGCGTTTTCCATTGATTACTTTAGTCAAAGCGTGACTATTGCAGAAAATGTTACAAAGTTTGACGCTGGTATTAATCTACCTATCCATAACTATACGAATGTATTAGGTCTCGGGCATGATACTGGAGGTTTAGCCATCAGAGGATTAAAAGCTCAAAATGATAAAATAACTGGATAAATACTAGTTGGTACTCCAAATCAAGGATCAGATTTTTTACTTGGATTACATTCAGATGACGGAAATGGAGTTACATCTATTGAAAATTTTATTTCTAATATTGAAGATTGGATAGGAGACATAGATTGTCCATCTTGCAATAAGACTCAAAACTTAAAGGAGTATATAACTGGAATAAAAAATCAACCATATTCTTATGGGGCAATTTATGATCCTAATAGTTATTACAATACGTTACCTGATGTAGATCATAATTCTACCGCTGTAATATGGGGAGATGCAGGGAATCAAACTCTGGGAGACTTCTTGGGAAGTAGAGGGGGAGTCCAAAGTACATCAAATGTAGACTTACAAGAATGTTTTGATAGACTAATAGCGGAAAAGACTGCTGAAATAGATAGAGATGAAGAAATTTTGCTTATTGAAAAGACTTCTAGTTTTTTTAGTAATGTTCTTAATTTTATTTCTCAAGTGTATGATTCCAAAGGAGATGTGAGTAAAATTTTAAAGGCATCTTCGACTTATATTAATGATTATTCAGAAGATCTAGTAAAAGAGATTAGAGCACAAGACAATATTGACAAAGAAATACAAGATTTATTAATATGTAACTTAGCGAATCAACGGTTGGAGGCACAATGGATAATAGAAGTTCAAGGTGAATCGTCAGAATTTACATCTACACTTGTAGAGAGCCCTGATTTTGACGAAGAATTATGTGAGTTTTGGACGTATCAGTGTCAGTATGCTTCATATCATCCAGATCATAATACGTTTTGTGAAAATCAAAATATGTATTGCGGGGAATATATCTATCAATTGCAATTTGAAGAAAATGATTTTGTTTATACCCGTTCTGAGCAAACAATTCCTAATTTAGCAAGGACATATAGAATTGAAGCAAATCATCTGCAAGAACAACAATGGGATAGAAATAAAGTTCCATTAGAGGAATTATATAGTGGTGATTTAGGACCTGTATTTAGAGTGCCAAAAATTTAGATTATGAATTTTTATTTTATAAAAACAAGCAAGCTCCTATTGGGGCTTGCTTTAATAACAATTTCTTTCTCATGTTGTGAGAAAGAACAAATACCAGAAGAGCCGCCATATCTATGGAGTATTGATACTAAAGTATTTACAGGCATTAACCCAGTTTATTTTGATGAATCTTATTTTATTTTTCCAACAAATTATCAAGATGGAGAAATGAGTTTACTTAGAGTCGCTGAGAAAACTGGGGATACCTTATATAATGTGCAACTTCTTGGCCTAGATGATAATCTGAGTAATAGTAATGCAAAAGCTTATGTAGACGAAAATGATAATGAGTTACATATTATTCTAGATCGAAATTTTTACAAGGTTGATTTAGAGACAGGAGCAATCAAAACAAAATATGATTTTCCTAATTTCTTCTGGAGGTCAAATATTCAAGATCAATTCATATATACTTGTTCTTTTGCTACACTGGATAGTTTCTATTTTAGCTATTTTGATAAGGATATTGGAGAATTGCATCTGATCTATTCTGATGGAATGGAGAGTGGTCAAACAATCATAGGTGGGCAGGCACCATTTGCTCATGATGATTCATTCTATTTACCTTATTTTGAGGGTGGACCGAACGATTTTGATAATTTCATAATTAATATATCCCAAGGTGGCATTCAAAAAGTTGAAATTGATGTTAAAAACAATATTATTGCGAGACCAACATTTGAGGATTCAGAATATATATATATGTATATTGTAGATAAAATGTTTGCATACGATAAAGAGAGTTTATCTCTTCTTTGGGAACTAGAGACGGTTCCAGGTGGAAGTGGACCATATATTCAAACAGATGATAAAATTTATATGGTTCCCAGTCGAGAAATAGAATTAGGGGAAGCTAATATAATGTACATTATTGATAAAGCTACAGGAGAATATAAAACAGTGGAGAGTCCTGCTTCATACGGTCCTATGAAAAGAAATGGTAATTATATTTATTATGTAGGTTGGGGTGATTTCATGAAGTTTGATATGATTAATGAGGAATTCATCCCAGCAAAAGAAGATGAAAAGTCTAGATTTGGTTATCAGCCAGTTTGGGGGACTTCTCCCAATTCAAAAATCTTATTTGATGATGATGGATGGCATTGCTTTCCGTTGTAATATAAATTTAAAAAACATGAAATACATAATCATAATTACTTGTTTAATTGTAAGTTTCGAAGGCTATAGTCAATTTGATCTTTCCTTAGGGGGAGGAGTAGATTTAATATCCCAAAGTGGATTTGAAGACAAACCTGTGTATAACTTGGAGTTTATGGTTCAAAGAAAATTTGGAAAGGCAAAAATTGGCATTGGATATAGATTAACGAATAACAGTTATTTACATGC
>CALKXE010000177.1 GCA_938003955.1 uncultured Saprospiraceae bacterium
TAATGCAACTATAATCTGTGGTAATGATATTGGAGAATATGCACTAATAGGAGCGGGTGCAGTAGTTACAAAAGAAGTAAAACCTTATGCTCTTGTAGTAGGGAATCCATCAAAGCAGATTGGCTGGGTAAGTGAATATGGGCACAGATTGGAGTTTGATTCACAGGGTCTCGCAAAATGTTTCGAGAGTAATGAAGAATATACTTTGGTAAATAATGGTGTGAAAAAAGTAGGTTGAAAGCTAATAGCTTTTTGTGTAGAGCTAAATAATATCAAACGTATATAGAAGTTATCTAGAAGAATAAAAATGGAATTGAAATTTAAAAGAGCACTTGTATTGGCTCCTCATATTGATGATGTTGAGTTTGGTTGTGGAGGCACGATAAGTAAGCTAATTGAGCAGGGAACTGAAGTTATGTACATTGCTTTTTCTGATTGCAAGGAATCGATTTCGAAGGACTTACCTGAAGATACATTAAGGAGTGAACTAATAAATTCTATTGACGCTATTGGGATAGAAAGAAAGAATGTTAAAGTGTTGGATTTTAAAGTGAGGTACTTTTATGAAAGCAGGCAGAAGGTGTTACAAGAATTAGTTGATCTAAGATCGGAATTTAAACCTGATGTAATATTTACACCGTCACAAGCTGATATCCATCAGGATCACAAAGTTATTACCGAGGAATGTATCCGAGCATTTAAGCATAGCACAATATTTGGCTATGAACTGCCATGGAATTGTCTTTCATTTTCATATGATACATTGGTTTCTTTAGATGAGAGTAATATAATAGCGAAAATAAAGTCTATAAACTGTTACCAGTCACAAGCGCACAGAATTTATCATAGCGAGGAGTATATAAGGGCAATGGCAATGACTAGAGGACTGAAAATAAATGTTCGATATGCTGAAGTGTTTGAATTAATTAGATTAGTAATATAATAAGTAAATAAATGAAGAATTTTGCGTTAATTGGAGCTGCCGGATATATTGCACCTAGACATATGAGGGCTATAAAGGATACAAACAATAGCCTAGTTGCGGCAATGGACAAAAATGATTCTGTTGGTATTATCGACAGTTATTTTCCCGATGCAGCATTCTTTACAGAATTTGAGAGATTTGATAGACATTTGGAAAAAGTTAAAAGAGGGAATCAAGAAAATGTTGATTTTGTCAGTATTTGTAGCCCTAATTATCTTCATGACGCTCATATCAGATTCGGCCTCAGGTATGGATCAGATGTCATTTGTGAGAAGCCAATCGTGCTAAACCCATGGAATATTGATGCGCTGCAAGAAATTGAGAAAGAAACCGGTAAGCATATTTACAATATTCTTCAATTGAGGCTACACGACTCTATTATAGATGTTAAGAAGATGGTAGATGAAGGCCCTAAAGATAAGATCTATGATTTTGATCTTACATATCAGACCTCTAGAGGGTCATGGTACTATGCGAGCTGGAAGGGTGATAGCAAAAAATCTGGAGGTATAGCGACTAATATAGGAGTTCATTTTTTCGATATGCTAGGTTGGATATTTGGAGATGTTAAGAAAAATGTAGTCAATGTACATACACATGATAGGGCTGCAGGATATTTAGAGTTTGATAGAGCGAGAGTTAGATGGTTCCTTAGTGTCAACTATGATACCTTACCGCAAGAAGTAAAAGAAAGAGGTCTGAGGACTTATAGATCTATGACTATTGATGGCAAAGAAATAGAATTCAGTGGCGGATTTACGGAACTCCATACAAATAGTTATAAAGACATACTATCTGGTGGTGGATTCAGAATAGAAGAATCGAGGAAGGCGATACAAACGGTTTTTGATATTCGTAAGTCAGAACCAATTGGGTTGAAAGGTGATTATCATCCGTTCTGTAAATTAGAACAGACAAAACATCCTTTTAGGAAGTAATTGTTCTAGATCATACGTGTATTGGTGCAAATTAAAATAAACTCTATTAAACAAAGGATGGTCAAGTAAAATGAGTATTCTAACAGTGCACATACCGCGTTTTTCTGAAACTAAAATAAGGTACGTAATAAAATGTCTTCTTGGTGAGTTTTTAGGACTCGATTACATCGTTTCTGTAGGAGATTTTAAAGATGTGGTTATCATCTGTGGAGAATATAGTCTTACTATTGAGAATCATTTTTTTTCGGAAAAAGTAATCTCAGATTATGAAGTTCCTATTGTTAGTAAAACGGGAAGCATAAAAATTGGTAAAGAGAACTTTGAGCTAGTTAGTATTTATGGTGAAGGGAAATATAGTCGTAGTGACTATGATCATCTATTAAGTTCAGATATTGTCTCGTCTACATTCTTTATGTTATCAAGATGGGAAGAACATATCAATTTAGAAAGGGATTCGCATGGACGGTTTCAATCTAAGAATTCATTAGCATACAAAGAAAATTTCTTAGAAAGACCTGTCGTTAACGAATATGTTGAAGTCCTATGGGCGATATTAGTAGAAATGGGCTGTGCCCAGGTTCGTAAAAAGAAAAGTTATACTCTTGTTCCAACTCATGATGTAGATAAGCCATACTTATTCAATGGTTGGAAAAAGAGTTTTCGGTATATAGTTGGATCTCTAAAGAGAGGAAGGTTTGGAGAGTTGAAGAGGTTT
>CALKXE010000178.1 GCA_938003955.1 uncultured Saprospiraceae bacterium
TTTTCAAATAAATACCATTTGATGTTTTCAAATAAATACCATTTGATGTTTTCAAATAAATACCATTTGATGTTTTCAAATAAATACCATTTGATGTTTTCAAATAAATACCATTTGAAAATGCCTATTATTTTTTAGATGCTGTACCTGTTGGGTTGGTTGATGTTGCATTGTTTGCCATATCAAGAACCGAATGTAGTGGTGCATCTGCTGCTGTCATACCTACTAGTGGTTTTAGTACAAATGGTGCTGGACTATTATCCGGTACTGGCTCTACAGATACTACGATTGTAGCTCCTTGAAGGTTGGTAGGGAATGTCAATCCTGTTGGTGCATTCTGTAAAAAGTCTTCCCCTGGGTAAGGAGGTCCTCCCGCTGACCCACTAAAAGTTGATGCTGAGTCAGTTCCAGACGCTGAAGTAAATGTTCCCGTAGTTACTGGAGTCCCATCGATTACTGCCCATCCTTCGTATGCCCATCCTTCCGGAAGTGTAGGAATATTAAGTCCAGCCACTGCAGATCCTGAAGAATTGTCAAGAAACCATACACCACTTTCTTCATTGTTATCCATTCCATCTGTAGGTGTCGCTATGATATACTTACCAGTAGCGTCTCCAAAGTCAGTACCGAGTGCTGCGCTATGAGAAACCGTCAATGTCGCATCGTCTGTAGAGAAATCTCCCGCTAATATGTGTACTGCACTTGGCGCAGGATCAGTATCAGGCGAAGGTTCGATTGTTAATATGAACGCAGTTGCTTTTTCTAAATCCTCTTCCGCAACTTCAAATGTTGTTTTAGAGGCAGTACCATTTGCATCAACAGTGAATACACCTGAAGTCTTTGGAGCACCATCAACCATAATCCATCCTTCGTAAGCGAATCCTTCTCCTAGATCTTGTAGTCCTGTAAGATTAAGGCTCAGTTGATTGTCTGTTGTCTTATCGTCGTCTCCGCAAGAAACCATGATCATTGCGAAACCGAGTACCATTAATTTAAAAATGTTGTTTGTCATTGTAAGTAAATTTTGTAATTAAAAAAGTTGTAAAATGGGCTTCCCTATAGCTATAATAAGGAGGCTTTTATTATTTGTGAATTATTGTTTCTTTGGAAATATTAGTGCTTAGGCTTTTTTTAACCAGACATAGAAATGACCTTCGAGAGTCATGCTCTACGTTTGTAAACTAAAACCATTACTACTATGCTATTTTGTATTGAACTTGACTGCGAATTGAACGCCCGCTGTATAAAGATCGACCTTTCCTTCTCCTATTCCCGTTAATGGAATCTGTAAGTAAGGTGATATTTCGAATGCCATATTTGGTGATAAAATTCTTTGATATCCAACAGATACTCTCGCTACACCAGCAAGGTGGAAGTTTCTGCGCGGTATATCAGCCATTGTAATTTCTTCAGGCGCATCTGGATTGTTTAGTAAATCTGCTGGGTCATACTTGAATCCATACCATTCTGAATTTAACAAGAAACTACTGACTCCTGCATTGATAAAGAAGCTATTATTTTCATATCCACTAATATAATAGGTTGCTTCAATAGGAATCTGTAATATATTACCTTTTCCTTCCATCCGAGTAGGATTGATCCCTACCATTTCGTTCCATCCACCCGCCATATTATAGTCTAGACCTTCTGATCCGTATCTCTTTAAACTATATGCAAATCCAAGATCCAATTGAAACTTACGTGCTAGTTGCACTCCAACTTTCCCACCTAAAGTAAATCCAGATTGAGAGTCACTAAAGAAACCCACTGATGAAAAGTCTGAGCTTCCAAAAGCAGTAAATACATATCTCGAAGCACTAGAGGCAATCATTGTCCCTGCATATGGTGTCGGTTGCAGATCGAATACATACTCCGTTTTATTATTTTGTATTATCGAAACTGATTTTTTACCATTCAATATATCTAAGGTCAATAGACCTCTAGAGTCTTGAATACTTGGTACATGATTCGCAGTTTTATCATTAACGATATTCAGGTTTTTAATGTTTTCTTCGCTCGAATTAATTGCTCTACCTTCATTAGTAATCAAATCAAGAGCTGGCGAAGAAACACTGACAACCTCGTTTTCCACAAGACTGCCAGTATTTTCGCTTTGAAAACTGTTTTGAGCACCTATATAACTACTTCTCACTTTTGAGTTCGTGTTTATATATTCTTCTTTCAACTCAGACTTATCGTCAAGAGCCTTGATTATTGTCTTATTATTTTCTACTTGGTTATCATTTGATCTTGAAACTAATTCAGAACTATTGATATTTTGATCTGCTAATTCAATAGTAGTTTTCACTTCTTTATCTAAATCACTTTCTATCGTTTCTAACTTACTCGCTATTTCAATATTAGAATTTGTTGAAATAGAGTTTGGTTGTTCATTAGAATTGGTAAATAAGTAAATACCAGCAATTCCTGCAATGAGGATTGCTCCAAGAAAAAACCATAAGAAAAAATATCTCCTTCTCTTCCGAGTATCTAACTTATCCTCCATCATCGCCCATGCGTCTGGATTGTAAGTGAACTCGTGTTTTTCCGCTCCTTCTCTAAACAGAGCGTCCATATCATTTGGATCTATATTATGCATGCTCTATGTTTAATTGTTGTGAAACCATATTTCTCAATTGCGCTCTAGCTTTTGATAAGTTAGATTTTGAAGTTCCAACAGATATTTTTAATGCTTTTGCTATCTCTTCGTGCTTGAATCCATCTATTACATACATATTAAACACTGTTCGGTATGCTGTAGAAAGAGATTGAACCAAGTTTATTAGCTCCTTATAGCCAATTCGGCTTAGAATGTCTTCTCTACTAGATATATTATTCGCTTCGTCAATGTGGGATTTCATATGCAGCTTTTTTTGTTTTTTCATGTAGTCTATTGCTGTGTTGACTACTATCTTTCTAAACCAAGGCTTAAAATCATACTGACTATCATACTTCGATATTCGGGTAAATACCTTCATAAAACTATCATTTAATATATGAATCGCTTCATCTTCATTTTTTACATAACGGATACCGACGCTCATACCATAAGCATAATATAGTTTATATAGTTCATGCTGACTTTGTCGATCAGCACTTCTACATCCTTTAATTATATCCTGAAGGTTTTCCTCCATGTCCTATCTTCCGTTTTTTAGTCCTAGCTCAATTTTAAAACTATACCTCCCTATACCATTGGTCAGGCAAAAAGGTTGCTTTACAATTGTAAATAATTTCAAAATTAGCACTTAAAACTATAAAAATAAGACTAAACACATTGAAAATGAATCAGTTGGAAGACAGTTGAGTACGATAAAGAAAAATACTTTATCCATCAAAGACTATAAAATCGTTATGTAGTTCAAACCTTTCTATGGCTATTTTTCAATTTGCGCTGAAGTACTAAAAGCCAACTACAGCAGCATATCTAATATACCTCCATAAAAAACAGTACGCAACGAATATTTTTTAATGACCGTCTTGAGGAATTCTTTGTTCTTCTAGTCTATTTCTCATGAAGAATAAAATACCGAAAAGTACTATCAGAATAGCTGGTAGTATAGCTATGTTATCTAACGTATTCTGGCCAGCAGCTAGATCCACAGCTGATTCTGACAAACCTTCTGATATCGCTTTTGCCTTTTCCGAATCCAACCATCCACCAATTACAGGCAATGAGAACCCAGTAATTAACATTCCAAAACCACCAATAATAGACATTCCCAGTGCTCCTGTCTTATCACAGTATTCTGAAACGAAACCTATCATTGTAGGCCAGAAGTACATAACTCCGCAAGAGAATAAGAAGGCTCCAAGATATACTAACGGCCCATTTGCAACTGAAAGGACTCCGAGTGCTATAGTCGCGATAATCGCTGAAAAGAACAATACACCAATTGGATTAAACTTATGAATCACCGGACCAGCAAAATACCTTCCTACTGCCATCAAGCCAGTTACAAGAGCCAATATTATTAATGGTGGCGCTCCAGCATTTTCTAATAGTGGTTGTATAAATTGCCCAGTACCTAATTCTGTAGTGGCAGTCAATCCCATACAAACCAACATGAATAAAAATAAAGGATTGAACATAGATGATAAATTCTCACCTATATCTGAAGCAATATTTTCCGCTTTTGGGAAATTCTGCCCAAACATCAATATTCCATAAGCTATCGTAGGTATAAACATTACAGCAATTTGCGCTTGCCACCCAAGATTCATAGCTGTCATACCTTGAGATATGAGTGCTCCTAATACGATACCTCCTGGAAACCAAACGTGAAACTTATTCAGCATTGTAGTCCTATTGGTAGTATACATGTCAGCAATCAAAGGATTACAAGCAGCCTCTACAGCTCCATTAGCAATACCTATTAAGAAGGTAGAAATAAGAAACGGAATAAAACTAGTAGATACGATAGTAAGTATCAACCCAAGTAGGTGCGCTGCAAAAGCTACCCACATCAGTGGTTTGGGTCCTACTTTAGGATAAATAAGACCTCCCACTATCATAGATAATGGAAATCCAAGAAAGGCCATTTGAGCCATAAGGCCTAATTGCCTATTTGAAAATTGGAAAGTTTCACCAAGCTCACCCATTATTCCTGCCCTTATTCCAAAAGTCATTGCTGTAACGGTCAAGGCTACACAACTTGCTAAGAACAATTTAGATTTATCAATACCAGTGTCTTTCATTTTTAATTTTTAGTGGTTAGATTGTTTTTCAGCGTAATATACACATAGTGTAAATAATACAAAAAGAAAAAATTCATTCATTTTCTCATTTGTAATAATTTGTAACTCGACCATTGATATATACTATTATAGTAGTTATTGCATTTTTATTTCATCTATATGAATATAGTCAATATGAAATCAATTGATAAAGTGCCAACTACACTTGTTTCAGTTACGCAATGTGTTATTTACCCAAGTATTCTCTTAGAATCTATCTCTTTTGGCAAGGAATTCGCCTTACTAGTATTGTTCAGATTATTAAGGAGAATATTTAAGCAATTTCGAATTAATAGGCCGGTCAACTGGGGGGTTCGACCGGCTTTTTTATGTCCTGTACTGAAATGTTCTTGATTTTTCATCAAAAACATTTCCACACAGAGACAGAAGAACACAGAGAATATTTATATCGAAAATATCATTTGCCGATTACTAATTCTTAAACTTGCGTTCTAAATCGGATATCATATGCAAGACCAAAACCTCATCATCAACACAATAGAATTTGTTAAGAAAGAACTGGAAGATGCCGAAGGTGGCCATGATTGGTTTCATATAGAACGTGTCTACAAAAATGCCTTGTTGATTGGAAAGTCAGAAGATGTTGACATAACAGTCGTAGCACTGGGAGCTCTATTACACGATATCGCAGATGCCAAATTTCATAATGGTGATGAATCAGTAGGACCAAGAGTTGCGCGTAAATGGTTAGAAAGTCAATCTGCCAATGAAGAACTAATCCAGCATGTAGTAGATATTATCAACAACATCTCATATAAAGGAGGAAAAAATAAACGAACGATATCCACGATAGAACTTGATGTAGTACAAGATGCAGATCGACTTGATGCTATTGGAGCCATTGGTATTGCAAGAACATTTAATTACGGAGGCTTCAAAAATCATAAGATATATGATCCTGGAGTTCCTATCAACATG
>CALKXE010000179.1 GCA_938003955.1 uncultured Saprospiraceae bacterium
TTCTTCCTCCTCTTCTTCCTCTTCTTTTTCATCTACAAAAACAGTTACAAAAACTGACTGTGAACATCCATTTTCGTCAAATATCATTAAGGTAAATAGAGTAGTCTCAATAGGAGATGCCAAAGGAAATGAACAGTCAGTGCAGCTTAGTGCATCATCTGCAGTCCATTCAAAGGTAAAGTCTCCTGGTTCTATAGTTCCTACTAAAATAACACTGTCTCCATCCGTAATCGTATATTCTACTGCGTAATCAGCGGCTTCTAATTGATTTACAGCAACTAGCACTTCTGTTATTTCAATAGTACATAGGTTATTATCTGTAATGACAATACTGTAAGTATCATTGGTTAACCCATCTATGAATGTAGAATCTACTATATCACCATTTACAGTAATAGTATATGGACCATATTGATTATCAAGATTCGTTATCTGAATAGAACCGTCCGTTGCTGAACCACAACTAGGATTCATTATTATTAAATCAGGTACTTGCGTTACACCATCTTGGAATATATAGTTATCGCTTACCGAACAGCCTAGGTTGTCAGTCACGGTTACGAAATATATCCCAGCTTCTAGATCATCAGCAGTAGGAGTATTACCTGTAGGCGTACTCCAATTATACATATATGGTTCTTGTCCTCCAGTAGCCGTATACATTATCGATCCTGTTCCATTTTCACAACTTATTGGAGAAATCACACTCCACGAACCAGTTATTGGGGTATTGGTACTTACTATGGTTATTGTATTTGTATACACTGTCATACTACTTGTATCGAATATAACTATCGTATATACTCCAGGCTCTAGGAAATTAAATATACCGCCGATATTTGGGCCTACTTGATTAAGTATTATTTCCGAATTTCCGTCTTCATCAGTAAGTCTGATACTGAAAGTTTCGCCAGCGGGACTATCCGTTTCTACTTGTATGGACCCTGTTGCTCCATCACCACATGCGTCATCGGTTGGCGTTAGTACTACGTTGAATTGACATGGGTTGAAAGTAATTGTTATAGTGATGATACTATCACAACCATTTGCAGATTGGTTGACGAGTGTATCCATCCCGTTCAGGTTTGTATCATTGTAGAGTGTCCCATTTATTATGGTGTCAGCGCCCGTACAGAGTGCCACTGATTGCGTTGATGTAGCATTTGGGTAGAATGATAAATTGATGTTTAATATACTGTCACAACCTGATTGACTAGCGTTAGGAAAAGGTTCTACTCCTGTACGATTATTGAAGTCATATGTGTTACCATTAATCTCAGTCGAATAGTCAGTACAAAACGGACCTGATAAATCTCCTTCCTGAACTAAATGAAAATTAAGGGCTACATTAACTGTTGTGTCACATCCTGAACCACTCAAGATCACCTGATCCATTTGATTGTTAAAGTCAAAAGTCTGACCACCAACAACTATAAATTCGTCCATACACAGGGTGTCATTTCTATCAATTGTGATTCCTGTAGTGGAAGTTATTTGTACCATAACTATACTATCGCATCCATTCGAAGATTGGTTAAATAGTGTATCCGTTCCAATCAAGTTAGCATCATTATATAGAGTTCCATTCAGCATGATGTCCGTGCCTGCACAGAGAGGAACGATTAGCATCGAGTCGGCGAGCGGGAAGAATGATAGATTTGTATTTACAATACTATCACATCCGTCAATACTTGCATTCTCCAAGGTGTCAATACCTACTCTGTTGTTAAAGTCATACAGGTTGCCATCTATTGTAACAGTAAAATCAGAACAAAATGGACCTACTACATTTCCTTCTTCAATTGTATGGAAGTTAAGAGCCACATTTATTGTGGTATCACAACCAGATCCACCTAGTATGATTTGGTCAATTTGATTATTGAAATCAAAGGTTTGACCACCAATAACTATAGATTCATCCATACATAAAGTGTCATTTCTCTCAATCGTGATTCCAGTAGTAGGAGTGATCTGTACCATAATAATACTATCACAGCCACTCGCTGACATGTTGAAAAGTGTATCCACACCACTTTGGTTAGCATCATTATATAACGTACCATTAATAGTCGTACTCTGCCCAGCACAAAGAGGAACCATAAGCAATGAGTCAGCTTGTGGAGGGAAGTTCACCATGATTGAAATAATACTGTCGCATCTACTTCCTGGGATAGTATCTAGTAAAAAGTCATTTCCTACGAAAAAATCGGTTCCATTTATTGTCAACGTATCATTTATACACGCAAACGTATCCAAGTCAAACCGAGCATAGTCTAGACCACGTATAAAAAGTGAATCTTGTAAACCACCAAAACTATTTGTACAGTTTCCATCTTGGATGGAAGGGATAGTTATTGTGTAACTACTATCGATTAGTAGGTTGAGAGTATCATTGGTATATGATTCTACATTGGTTTGGTTGCAGGCCGTAATTGTGAAGGTATTGTCATTTGTATTGGTAATTCCTCCTCCAATGAGCGTACCATCATCGGAAAAAATAGATGCATTAAAAGTAAATGGGGCTGTTCCAGTTAAGTTATATGTAATCGTTTCACAATTGTCCGCACATACTTCAATACTGTCAGTAGCAATGGTAAGGTTAGGCGCGGCAACAATGTTTATAGATATTAATGAAGAATCTTTTGGACATGAAATGCCATCTCCTACCAAGTATTGATATTCGTTTATTCCGATTGGTAATCCTGTTGTGTTTAGCATGTTGTTACTAAGTCCTCCATTTCCTGAGATATCAGAGAATATACCTCCAGTGTCTTCTCCCGTAAGCAGAGTATATAGATCTATATTTACGCCTTCGCAAAGATCATCGCCGACATCGCCTCCTGAGGTAACACTAGATTCTACAGTTACTGTAAAAAACGCCATGTCATCACCACATCCCGAACCAGCAATACCTACAAAGTATGTAAAATCATATGATCCTCCAGATAATCCAGTAGTGTTGAAAATGTTGACAGTTAATTGTGTGGTACCGTCGTCATCAGAAAATGAACCGCCAGTAGTAGCGTCCGAACTTAATAAAAGAGACAGATCAACTTGCGCTCCTTCACAAACCGTGGTTATATTATTACCACCAGCTTCTACAGCTGCAAGGACTTGTACTGTCATTATAGCTTCATCAGGTTGACAAGGAGCTGCACCTACAGAATAAGTGAAATCATATGATCCACCAGCTAAGCCAGTGGTTGAGAAATTGTTGACAGTTAACTGGCTTGTAAAGTTGTCGTCTGCAAATGTACCTCCTGCAGTAGCACCTGAACTTAACAAAGTTGTTAAGTCAACTTGCTCTCCATCACATACTGCGATGAAATTATTATCACCACCTTCTGAGGCGCCAAAAACTTGAACCGTAATTGTTGCATCATCAGGAAGACAAGGAGTAGTGCCAGGGACTGTGTATGTAAATGCATAGGTGTTTGGGGTAAGTGTAGAAAAATCAACAGCCAAAGGATTAATATTAACATCGATTCCAGAAACATCATCATCATTCCATGTCCCTCCAGCATCATGAGCGCCTAACGCAAGGTCCATATTGGTAAGTGATCCGTCATTACAGACAGTTATGAAATTACTATTACCAGCATCGGGGGATGTCTCGTTTCCCACAGTTACACTACTTTCAAATTCACAACTGTTACCGTCTATAATCGTTACATTGTATGTGCCGGGATTTAAGTTTACAGTTTGACCAGTTGCTCCTCCTTGCCAATTATATGTTCCATAAGACTCTACAACAGATACCTGACCTAGGCCACCATCGCAACCACTAGGGTTTGTTGGGTTGAATGTAATAGGTGATGTAGGGTGAGGTATTAATTCTATCGTGCCCTCATCGGTACACCCTGAGCCTGAATTATCAGTAACAGTAACAGTGTAAATTCCCTGGCCAACAGTAATCATCTGCGTGATCTCATTGTTACTCCACAAGTAATCAACATCAGTAAAAGATCCAGCATCTATAGTGGTAGTTCCATTTGGGCATACATTGATATCTGGTCCAAGATTTACATCTATCGTAGATGTCGCGGGGCCGATTGTTACAGTCACACAGATTTCATAATCTAAGACAAGTCCACCAGAAGAAATTGCAGTTTGCCCTTGCGGACAGCCAGTTACCATAACTGGAACTATATCTACTCCAATGTTTTCACCAAATGCAAATTCAAAAGTAGGACTTGCAAATGTTTGAGTAGGGAAATTTACAGGAGCTCCGGGGTATCCAGCTGCATGTATGAAGACAGTAGTGTTGTCCGGACATGACGCAGGTGCAAGACTAGGACAATCTTTAGAAATATTTAAAAAATATTGATTTGGAACTGGACAAAAAGGGTCTAAACCACTAGCGTCAACATTAACTTGTGTGAAAGTGATTTCAACATTAGTGATCTTCATGCAGTCTCCAGTTGTATTTAGAGGGAGAGTGAAATTATGTAAGGCACCCTCACTGTGTGTGAAAAACGTTCCGTCACCCTGCCAATCTTTTCTGTCTAAGCCAACAAGTGCAACCTGTGTTTCATCCTGGCATTCAACTTGGCTGTTACTAATCTGAACACAAAACACACATATTACAATAAGAAAAAATGCTCTAAGAGCTATTGTTTTCAGAGTACTTAAAGGGTGGAAATTATTTTTCTTCATTTAGATTTTATCTTATTTTTATCGATTAGGCACGAGGCTGATTTTGAATAAGTGTGAGCCGTACACTAACTTTTAAACCCGATTTGGCGTGTAAGCCATAAATTTACATGATTTTTTATTCTTTGCTGCAAAGTTTTGACTTATTGAAGTTTAATAATGGCTTCCGGTAATTGCTTATAACTTTAAAAGATAAGCGATTTCTTAATCCACTATGATATTTACGATTTAGTCAAAAACAATAATACGTATATATATTAAACATATATAATAAAATAGTACATCATGACTACATCATGCCATTGGTTTGATGGCTTAATGTGCCAACTTACGGAGGTGCGGGCGATATTCTCAATAATATTAGTGTCAAATGTTGTATCACGCATTTCATGTCATTCTAAATACTTTCCTTTATTGTAGCGGCGGGATTTGACTTTAATTTGAGGGTGATTTTATATAATTATATAATTCGTTTTTTTTTTAGAGAGAACATGAATTGTTATTCAAACTAGACAAATCGAAGAATTGTAAAATGTAATATCAAATAAGGTGAGGCATTAGTTGGGTTTAGATTGTTTTGTAACTCGTAAAAAATGGACAAATAGGTTCGAATATTTTTTATCGTCATATTTATATCATTTCACTCTCTGTTTTTTATATATCGATATATTTATAATACGAAATAAGTAAATGCACTAAATCCTGAGTTTCAAGCGCCTGCATAGTGTTAAAATTACACTATATTCAAAATAGAGCAATAAATGCTTCGTTAAAATCAAATTATTTTATTTTATTTGTGAGTCGAAAGGAGATGTTCTTTTCGAAAGACGATTTTACAATAAACTTTTAAACCAAACTAAATCTCATAAGAATGGTACAACAAAACTTGCATGAAGGTGCAAAAACACCAAATTGCGGATTGATGTCGATATCCCCAAACGGCAATCAAAGAACAAAACAAAACAGAAAATCAAAGTTTTCTACTTGGATTAAATCATCGTCACTAATGTTGATGATGGCTCTAGGAATGTTTAGCACCTCTTCACTACTAGGTCAAGGGCCGTGTACAGGAAATGTAGCTATCGAGACGCTAGCTAACGGTATGGATTAT
Organism: uncultured Saprospiraceae bacterium; assembly: GCA_938003955.1. Taxonomy (GTDB): domain Bacteria; phylum Bacteroidota; class Bacteroidia; order Chitinophagales; family Saprospiraceae; genus CAJXUU01. The sequence continues at coordinate 5,765 of CALKXE010000179.1, forward strand.
ACCATAACGAGTGATGCGACAGGAAATGTTGACATATCAGTTACCGTTGTTGATAATCCAACAGGGTTAGTAGCTTTTTTAGGAGGAGCAGGTAATCCTATCTCTTTTCCAGATGCTACTGGAACATTTATGTATAACCTTACAGGAGAGACTCCTGGGGCGACATACACATTAAATATATTTTTCAATTGGGCAGGCGGTGCAGGCAATGCAGAGCCGGTATCTATTACTGTCAATGGAGACTGTTCAGAAGCTCCAGCTGCAACAGCGCCTACTACGGATGCGGCAGATCCTTTATGTGATCCTGCAGACATTGTTTCAATATATGGAGATTTTTACCCAGGAGCAATAGCGACAAATTATGATCCAAATTGGGGTCAGTCAGGATTTGGGCAGGTAAACCCTTCTTACGATCCAGGAACGGGGAATCCTGTTTTAGCATATCCAAATTTCAATTATCAAGGAACAGAGTTGACAACGACCGATTTGTCAGGTATGATGTTTTTAAATTTTGATGTTTGGACTGCAGCTGATGAAGCAAGTACAATATTACAAGTTACACCAGTTCAAGTTGGAGGCGTTGAGTTTCTAGTAGATGTTCCTTATGTGTCAGGAGAGTGGACGACAATATCTCTTGCAATGAGTGATTTTGTAGGAATGAGCTGGGTTGATGTATTTCAGATGAAATTTGCAGCCAATGGGCCAGGGAGTACAACTCCTGTAGATATATACCTAGATAACATATTCTTTTCAACTACAAGTTGCACAGTGCTCACAGCGCCAGTAACAAATGCTCCAGATCCTTTATGTGATCCTGCGGATGTTGTTTCAGTATATGGAGACTTTTACCCAGGAGCAATAGCGACAAATTATGACCCAAATTGGGGTCAGTCAGGATTTGGACAAGTAAATCCTTCTTACGATCCAGGAACAGGAGATGTTATTTTAGCATATCCAAATTTCAATTATCAAGGCACAGAGTTGATTACAACTGATTTGTCAGGTATGCAATTTTTAAATTTTGATGTTTGGACTGCAGCTGATGAGGCAAGTACAATATTACAAGTTACACCAGTTCAAATTGGAGGCGTTGAGTTTCTAGTAGATGTTCCTTATGTGTCAGGAGAGTGGACGACAATATCTCTTGCAATGAGTGATTTTGCAGGAATGAGTTGGGTTGATGTATTTCAGATGAAATTTGCAGCCAATGGGCCAGGGAGTACAACTCCTGTAGATATATACATAGACAATTTATTTTTCTCAACTACAAGTTGCATAGAGCTTGATGCACCGGTTACAAATGCACCAGATCCTGGATGCCCTGCAGGTGATGTAGTTTCAATATATGGAGATTTTTACCCAGGAGCAATAGCGACAAATTATGATCCAAACTGGGGTCAGTCGGGATTTGGGCAAGTAAACCCTTCTTACGATCCAGGAACAGGGAATGTTATATTAGCATATCCAAATTTTAATTATCAAGGGACAGAGTTGATTACAACTGATTTGTCAGGCATGCAGTTTTTAAATTTTGATGTTTGGACTGCGGCTGATGAAGCTAGTACTATATTACAAGTTACACCAGTTCAGGTTGGAGGAATTGAATTTCTGGTAACTGTACCATTTGTTTCAGGGGAGTGGACGACAGTATCATTACCAATGAGTGATTTTGTAGGAATGAGTTGGGTTGATGTATTCCAGATGAAATTTGCAGCCAATGGCGCAGGGAGTACAACTCCTGTAGATATTTATCTTGATAATATATACTTCTCTACTTCTGATTGTGCGGCTTTAGTTACTTCACCTTACTGTGCAGAAACGGTAACACATTTTGCGGGTGATGCTGATTCAGAAATAACGTTGACTATTCAAAATTCAGGACCAAACACAATGACATTTACAGCGGAATCTGCGAATGCAGATCCTATGGATGCTTTTCTTGTCAATGGAGGAAGTGGAGCTGCGATAGGAGCTGCGACGAATCCTTCACCTGGGGTGTATGAGATCGTATTGACTTGGGCTGGAACGCCACCGACAGATGTTATGTTTAATTTGCTTTGGAGCAAAGTATCAACGCCAGGAGGTGGAGCAGGAATGTGGCAATTAAGCACAACGAATGTTTCTATTCCTTTTGAAGCAACATGTCCTTTCTCAATAGAATTAAGTGATCCATGTAACTGCGCTGCACAAATAAATGTAGGCGGAGTTACTTATGCTCAAGAAACAATAACAATTTTACCTGGAGCAGCTCCTTATATGGTTACAGCCATTGCAGGATTATTTGATGCTACAGGTACATTATATACGACTGCTTCTGCTACAGCTGCTATTTCAGGTACAACCTTAATAGGGTATGTTCCTGCTGATAACGCAGCAGTTTACTCAATAACTATTGAGGATGCAAATGGAAGTACCGCTACATTAGAAGGAGGCCCTTGTCCTGATTGTCCAGAATGTTCACTTGAAACAGCAGCTTGCGTTGCTTGTGAAACATGTGAAGAATCAGTAATTATAGACATAACAACAGGAGATGGATTTAATTTCTCACCTCAACAACCAGAACCAGGTTATGATACTGGTACCAATAGCGGTACTTGGACTCTGCCTGCAGGAGTTGTGAATTCTTTCACTGTAGCTGGAGTTTCGAATTTGTCTTTACCAGATTATATTTCGGACATTTGTTTGAGTGCTGATATAAATGTATTATCTGGTTCATTTCCATTCCTTTTGGAATTCAGATTAGAAAATGGAACAGGTGCACCTGGAAATAATGGACAAGCGCTTGTTTTTGATGTAATGGTTGATGGATATGGAGCTTGTTCTCTAGGTGGAGGATTTGCTGATGGAACTCCTGTAAATGGATTTATCTTTACACCAGGAGCAAACTATGGTATAGTTGTAGCTTTAGCGGATTTTTCAGGAAACCCAGTAGCTGAAGATATAGTAGTTGAAATTTCTGATTTCAGCCTTAGCGTATGTGGAGCGGATGATACACCACCAGCGCTTACTTGTGAGAACTCTGAAGAATTACTTATGAATGGTGATTTCTCAGATGTAACGACTCCTAGTGCATTCCCTGTAACTGCTGATTTTGCAGTTTGGACTGAATTTGGAGATACATTTGATGATGCTTTCACAACTAAACAAACATTAAAATTATTTGGAGGTGCTTCTGGCGTTTTTCAAGATGCACCAATTGCAGCGGGAGAATGGATATGTCTTAACGCTGATATTATATCAACAACACTAGATGATGCAACAGGAGATGGAAGTTGGGCTGAAGTAAAAGTTGAATTTTATGATGCGGCAGGTGGATTAATTAACGGAACATCAGGTACTGTGTTGGGAGATTATGATCTAACAACAGTAGCTACTCCAAATGTATGGTCAAAAATAGGAGGTTGCATTGAAGCTCCAGAGAATGCTGTTACAGCTAGAGCTGTTGTTTTATTTTTAAATCCTAATAATGATGCAGGTTCTATTGTAGTTGATAACGCATCAATGATGAAAATAAACCCTGTCACTTTAGAAGTGAATGCTGAAGGATGTGCGGCAAATAGTTCTTTTGCAAATCCAGTTCCTACAGATGATTGTGGAGTAGTTACTTTCACAAATGATTTCAATGGAACAGATGATGCTAATGGAACATATCCAGATGGAATGACATTAGTAACTTACACAGCAGTAGATGCAAATGGTAATGAATCTTGCTGTTCTATTTTAGTAGAAGTAGGTGATACGTCTGGACCAGTTGTAGACTGTCCAAGTAATATAAACGTACAATTAGAGTCAGGAGAATGTGAAGAACTTGTTTTCTTCGATGTTCCATTTTCTGATTTTTGTGATCCTGATTCAGTAACAATAGAGCAAACTACGGGACTACCATCAGGAAGTTATTTCCCATTAGGAACAACTATTCAGACATTTGTGGTTACTGACCTTAATGGTAATGTTACTGAATGTATGTTTGATGTAAATATGGTTGAATTTGCTAGTGGTTCTGGAACATTAAGTTGTAATGATAATATTAATGTGTCCCTTGATTCAAACTGTGAAGTTGTACTAGGAGCTGGTATGCTACTAGAAGGTGGCTCTTATGGATGCTATGATAATTATGATGTATCAGTTTCAGGAGGAGTTATAGGTAATGTTATTACAGATCCAGGAACTTATACAGTTACAGTTACAGATCCTAATACGGGGAATAGTTGTTGGTCAACAGTAAATGTAGAAGCCAAATCAGCGCCAATCTTTGAAGATTGTGCATGTCCAGTAGGAGGCACAGAAGTAATGACACCATTTATAGGAACATTAGATGCTACGGATCCAATATGGACAAGACCATTCGAAGGAGCTGCAGGCTGTGCGCCAAGTGGAACAGGAGTAGATATTCCATATGATACTTACAGTTTTGAGTTGGATATGGATGCTACAGTAGGAGCGGAAGTTGTAACATTTACAGCTCCAAGTGGAGATAGCTTTTTAGCATTGTATGAAAATAGTTTTGATCCAACAGATCCATGTGGTAATCTAGTAATCACAAATGATGATGGCGGAGTTGGATTCTTAAGTGCCATCTCAGTAATGTTAGATGCAGGAGTTAACTATATATTAGTTGTTACAACATTCAATGAAAATGGAAATGACTATGGTGATTACGAAGTAACTATTACAAGTGATGCTACATTGTTAGAGATTGGAGAAGAATGTAAATTCAGATGTGTAGATGTAGACTATGTATATAACAGTTCAGATTTGACACCGAATCCAATAGCAACAGCTTGTGAAGACTTTGATTTGGTATTTTCAGATGCATTGAATACAGACGAATGTGGAACGACAACAATATTAAGAACATGGATAGCAAGTAACGAACATGGAAGTAATACATGTGTACAAGAATTCTTGTTTGATCCGATAGCAATATCAGACCTTATGTTGCCTACGAATCCAGTAGAATTAAGTTGTAATGATGGCGTGAGTCCAGAGGATATCGTAGCAATCTTCGATAATCCATTGACTAACGACAATCCTAATACACCATATGTAGAGAACAATGAAGGATATGTACATGCGTACCCTACATACCTAATCAATGGTCACCCGCAGAAGGTAGACAATAATGTATGTAATGTATATGCAGGATATGTAGATCAAGAATTAGCTGCATGTGATGAAGGATGTAATGGAAACAGAAAAGTAATCAGAACATGGACATTAGTAGATTGGTGTACGCTTGAGACAAGCACATATATACAGACGATTAAGGCTGTAGATACAGAAGCACCGACATTAAATACAAAAGACATCACAGTAAGTACAGATGCATGGGGATGTGGAGCAACATTTGAAGTTCCAGCACCATGGGAGTTACATGATAACTGTGATTCAGCACCGAAATATGATGTAAGTGGCCCA
>CALKXE010000180.1 GCA_938003955.1 uncultured Saprospiraceae bacterium
CCCTTTATTAGTATTTCATTTCCAATAAGACCTTCATCGATTTCCATTGAATATAAAGGACAGTCATTTGATTGAATATCCTGAACCATAAATGATAGGGTCTTATATCCTAGATAGCTAATGTCGATTTTTTGGTTTTTATAAGCCAGTAGGCTAAAGTCAAACGCGCCGAGTAAATCTGATTGCGATCCTTTCCCTGTGTTTAACACATTGATATTCGTTGCAATCAATGATTCTTTAGATTGAGCATCTACCACAGTGCCGCAGACTCTATATGTCTTTTGATCCTCTTGGTAGATTAAGATTGTACTTTCCTTTATTTCAAAAGAATAAGGACTCTGATATAATAGGCGTGGAATAGATTCTTTGATGTTGTTCGCATCTATTGTTCCTGAGAAAAAGTATCCACTTAACTGTTCTGGATCATAGTTGAAGATGTAATTAGAATCATCCTCCAAAGTGCCTATTACTTTTTGGAGAGAAATATTATCAAATTTTAGAACTTGCCCTTGACAGAATATTACATTACTACAAATTGTAATGCATAAGATGAATAGATATCGATATATATATCCCTGGTGTTTATTCAATCTCTACAATTTTTTGATCTTCTTTAATTAGAAAATTAAGACCTAGTGGCTTACAAATACTCTGTAATGCATCCTCTAAATTGTCATGCCGGAAATTGCCTGAAAAACTACGCTTTAGTATTGTACTTTTGATTTCGACATCATATTGTCTCTCCAGTTCTTCGAATACATCAGTAAGCAGTTCATTGTGAAATCTTGAAATTGAATTTTTCCATAGTGGAGCGTCATGCGTTATTTTTTCTTTCTCAGTCATGGTTCCTTGTACTACATTTACGGCTTCTCCTTCTGTCAATATAGTTTTTCTGTTATTAGATGTCACCTGAACTTTTCCTTCGTAGCATTCCACATAGAGATTAGGTCCCCAAGCTCTCACATTGAATTGTGTCCCTAATACTTGAATAGAACCATTTGGAGTATTGACTATAAATGGACTCCCTTTTGTTACTTCAAATTGTGCTTCACCAGATAATTCGATTGTTCGATTGGCCTTCCAATCTTCACTATCAAATTCAATTGTAGAACCGTCGTTAAGCCAGATTTCAGAGCCATCTGCCAGTGTTTTATTTTCATTCTGACCATTTCCAGCATAAATAACTTGTGTGCTATCAGTCAAGAATCGAGTCCCAAAAAAGAAAAGGATCAAAAAACTCGCTGCGATGCCACTCACCTTGTACCAATTAATTTGCTTGACTTTCGATTCCTTAACGGTTTTGTTTTTCTTAAACTTGTTATAGCCTGCTGAAGCATCATATTTTGGCATTGACCATTTATCTGTAGCACTCACTACGCGTTTTAGATCCACCAAAGCCTCAGCTCCGACGAGAGACTCCAGCTTATCGTCGCTGATTTCTCCATTCAGCCATTTGGCATATAATACATCTTTATCTTCCATTGCATTTTTTTATAAAACAATCATAATTGATTTTACCCTACAGGTTATGCGATATTTTTCTTAATTCTTTTAAAGCGTTATGCATCCTCTTCTCGATAGCTTTAATACTTAGACCCAGTTTTTCAGCGATCTCCTTGTATTTCATTTTATCAATACGATTCATTAGGAATACAGTGCGTTGACCTTCTGGTAATCCTGCAATTGCTAATTCTAACCTATTTTTAAATTCTGCTTCTTCGAGCAGATATTGTGGAGTTTCATTACTAAACTGACTATGACTACGTTGTTCAAATTTAAGGACTACCTTTTTATGTTTTACCTTATTCAAAAACATATTATTAGCTATTGTAAACAGAAAAGACTTTGACTTATCCAATGATACTTTTGCACATTCTTTCCATAGTTTACTAAAAGAATCTTGCATCAAGTCTTCAGCGGCAGGGTAATCACCTGATTTATAGTATAGGAAGTTAACTAATGATTCAGCATGAGTTTTGAATATAGATTCAAATACCTCTTCTTGACAAACGGTTTTGGACATAAATGATTATTCTTTTCCTATTTCTTTACCATTCAAAGTTAATGATAATTGCCACATCCTTTGAAAATAAATTAGTGTAAATAATAAATGTATTTTTGGATCGTACCCTCGGGAAACATCTTTTATTGTGTATTATTTGTATACCAATTGAGATAAGAACTTTAATAGGTTTTTTCTTTACTTATACCCTAAATTCGTTTGTAAATATGAGATTGAAATGACAGCTAAAAAGGATAGAAGGTAATATTATCTTCCCCATCTATGAATTAGATTCTATATTGAAAGTTAAATCATTAAAAATGAGACCAAATCCTCAACTTAAGAAATTCATCAAACCTTACAGTGAAAAAATTCAAAATCTGACTTTAGAATTGAGAAGCTTTATTACTGAATTAGTGCCACAAACTAACGAGTTGATCTGGGATAATTACAATGCTGTCGCAATAGCCTACTCGAAATCTAAAAAGTTGAAAGATGCTTTCTGCCATATCGCGGTATATAAGGGACATGTGAATTTTGGATTTAACAGAGGAGCTGAATTGACCAATACAAACATAAAATTAAGCGGGGTAGGCAAGATGATAAGGCATGTTTCGGTCGCTGATTTCGATGAATTCCCTCAGGAAGAAATAAAGAAAATGATTTGGGAAGCAGTTGGTATTTCTGAAAATTTGAATAGCGAACTAGTAGAAATGAACATCAAGCCTGAAAGCATCGTAATGTCAATATCAAGTAAGAAAATAAGACCAAAAGCGTAGAGTGTGCAGAAATTGTACTTAGCTTGCTGGTTATAAATATGATACACTTAATTCAATTAGGAACTAGTAATGAAACACAGTCTAACATACTACTTAACCTTACTGGTCATCAAACTAAAAGGTTTCAAAAAGGACTTTAGTAAAGACCCAATAGACTTCAAAAAGATCCGAAAAGAAGATGTCCATCATCCTAGCGGTAAGTTTTTTAAGAGCGATACGATCAGGAGTTTTAGAATTGCTAATTCTTTGATTACGGAAGTAGGACAGGAAAATAAACCTGATGGATTATTGATTTTTGTTCACGGAGGTGCATTCATTTCTGGACCAGGAAAGCATCATTGGGACACGATCCAAGAAATCTCTTTGCAAACAAATCTTACAATCTGGATGTGTGACTACCCCAAAGCTCCTGAAAATAATATTACGGTAATATCGGATAACATGGATGCGATATACGAAACAGCTCTAGAACAATATGCTCCAGAAAACATATCGCTTATTGGAGACTCTGCAGGTGGGACTTTAGTTGCGGCACTGACGCAAAGACTTGTTCTAGATAGTCTCGCATTACCTAAGAGGATTATACTTGTATCGCCGGTTATGGATTCCTCTATGTCAAATTCGGAGATAGATAAAATAGACGCAATAGATCCGATGCTTTCAAAGATTGGTGTGCGTAGCGCTAAGAAGATGTGTGCTGAAGATGAAAATTTATTGGATGTGAGGATCTCACCATTAAACGGTAGTTTTGATGAATTCCCAAGGACAGTATTATTTATGGCGGAGCATGATGTTACTTATCCTGATCAGTTACTGACCGTTCAGAAATTAAAGGATTCTAACATTAATGTCGATGTCATCATAGGGGAAGGTATGCCGCATATCTGGCCGTTCCTGCCTGTTATGTATGAGGCAAAATTAGCTTTGAAGGCGATAATCGATGAGTTAAATAGTTAATCGAAGCGAACTCTGGAATTTAAAATATATGCAACAAAGAGACATAATAAAAGACGAAATTGAACAGCTCGGAAGGGCACTAGGTAAATTAATTGCAAATTTTCTCGGTATGAAAACTGAAGGGAAAGTAAGTGAAGCTATTAAAATAACAAATGCTGAATTGCTATCAGAGCTAGACATTGATATCAATAAATTGGTCCAATTAGATGAAGACGAATTAGATGGTTACATAGAATCAATCAATTGTAATGATCTCCATTTGGATCAACTAGCAAATTACTTATTCGAAGTAGGTCTGTACGAAAAATCCGTTGGTGGTAATTCCCGAGAATGGTTTGAGTCAGCAATGAGACTCACAGAAATTGTTGGTAATAAATCAGATACAATTACTTTTGCTAGAATAGATTTGATAAAGAATATAGAGCGGGAACTAGAGTAACTTATTCCCAATGAATATAACTAATAGCCAGTATTCAAAAGCTATATAACAACTGTCATAATTTCAATAAATAACAAAATGCGATACTTCCTTCACATCTCATATGATGGCAGCAACTATAGAGGTTGGCAGAGACAAAAAGATATACCCAATACAATACAAGAGGTTATAGAGCAAAAACTTTCTCAGATCTTCAAAGAAGCAGTGACGGTATATGGTTGTGGAAGAACAGATGCTGGTGTTCATGCGAGTCAATATGTAATGCAGATCAATCTCGATGAAGCTCCGGAATTTGATCTTAAATTTAGGTTGAACAAAAACCTTCCCGATGACATCGTAGTTTTTGAAATCTTCGAAGTTGAAGAGAACCAAAATTGCAGATATAATGCCACCTCTCGCACCTATGACTATTTCATTCATTGGAAGAAAGATCCAGTACTGATGCGTTACAGTTCATTTTATGAGGATTTGACTTTAGACTTCGACCTTATGAGAAAAGCTTCGGCGCTTATCTATGAAACATCTGATTTTAGGTCGGTTTGTAAGCAGCCAGATCTATATGATAATACCTTATGTCGGATAAGCTACTGTGAGTTGTTTGTCAATGAGGAACAAGGACGATTGCGTTTTACTATTACGAGCAACCGCTTTCTCCGAGGTATGATAAGGCTATGCATATTCTTTTTATTAGAAGTGGGAACGGGTAGACTTTCTCTAGATGAGTTTGAGCGGATATTAAAACAAGAAAGAGAATTGAAGGAGAAGGTGCCAGCCTTTCCAAATGGTCTTTTTCTAAGCAAAATTGAGTATCCTTTTTTAGAATTAAGAGATGCACATCAATTGATTAGAATGCTGAAAGTCGGATTGGAATAGGTGAAAATAAGAAAGAATTTATAGGGTAATAGACGGATTGGTCGGGATGAATTTGTGACTGCGATTGTATTTTCACGTCTAAAAAGTATTACTTAAATAATTAAACACAAAAAAATGTTCGAAAGTCTTAAACGTATTGCAATGCAGAAGTTGGTTGAAAAAATGTCTTCAAATTCATTAGGAGGTGAGGAAACATCAGCTGCAGCAGAAGAAGGTGCGGGTGCAATGATGGATTCTATTCAGTCAAAGTTAGCTGGTGGAAATATTGGTGATGTATTGGCAATGTTTAAAGGAGAGAACCTTGAGAGCAATGGGATATTTAACGAAGCTAAAAGTAAACTAGCTTCTATCTTAGAAAGTAAAGGAATGTCAAGCGAAGAAGCACAAGGCGAAGCTGAAAGAACAGCACCAGACTTAGTTGCTAGCTTAAAGGCAAAATTTGATTCTAATGAAGAAAGTGATTCTGAGTTTAACCTTGAGAGCTTAGCTAGTTTGGTTCCTGGGGACCTATTGAATAAAGCACAAGATCTTCTTGGAGGAAACGCTGGTGACTTGCTTAATAAAGCAAAGAACCTATTCTAACTAGAATAAAGATAGATTGTTTGAAGGCCTACTGTTTGACAGTGGGCTTTTTTTATTTTAGCAATTTTTTTAAATTAGTTTTGTGAAATTTCACAGTTGTTTTTTAATAATTAAGACATGTCATTTTTAGAGGATATAGCACATATTTTAAATAAAACTGGTCACCCTCAATGCCAGGAAAAAGCAAAAATCCTTGCAAATGAAGTACATAAATCAATGTCGCTTCATCTTAGAAGCCTTAGTTTAAAATTGTCTGATATACTTGCCATTGCATCTGTTATAGCGCAAGAGAATACTAGTATAGCTAGTTCAATTTCGTCCATAAGTCTTAGCTATAATCAAGAAGTTGGCGATGCTGGGGCAATAGCAATATTTAAGAGTTTACCCTCATCTATATCTGAATTAGGATTAGTAGGTTGTGGTATAGGGGATCAGGGTGGCACTGAGATATTAACGTGGATGAATAATGCACCAAATCTTCGTATGATATGTATCGAACAAAATAACTTCTCTGAGAAACTGAAATCTCAATTTAGATTGTTTGGGAATAGTCAAAGGAGAATTATGGTAGTTGTATGAAGATGTATATGATGCAGACGAGATAGATTTAGTAAAACTCAACAGTGACGATATTTATTATTCATCTAGCTAATATCAGCGTAGCACTACAAGCACAGTAAAGTTTCGAACAAAGTATTACCCAAAGAGTACTATTGTGAGCCGCATGATGAATATGAAGTGATCTAAACACTCATAAGTTATCCTCCTGCATGTTTACGAACCTCAAAATTGAGATAATGTCCAATGTGGATGTAACTAAAAATTACTAGATCACTTCGTGATTTGTGAGTGTAAAATTTAACGTACTATTGAAAATTTCTTGATTCTACGTGATACAGCAGATTCTACTACCAAATAATAATAACCAAAGGTAAGTTCAGATACATCCAAGCTTACGTCATTACTATCGGCTATTTTTGTGTTTACATTGGTTATTCTGCCTAACATGTCTAACACATTGATTTTTCCACCAAAGTATATATCACTATCTAGTTGGATATTTAGAGTTCCGTCACTTGCAGGATTGGGGTATATATCAATATGCGTCAATAGATCATTGTCTATATCACTAACTGCACTAATAACTGTTTTATTAAGAAATAAGTCCGAATAAAAATCTACACCTTGACCAATCGTACCTATGATAAATACATCCTCAAAATTATCGCCATCAACATCAGCATTTGCAAGGTGTCCAAAATCGAGCTGTGGAAAAACATTATCCTCTACCATTTCAAAAGCACCATTTCCGATGTTTTTGTACAGAATAGTTTCCTTGTCCTCTGCTGCAAAGATGTCTATATTTGTGGAGTTCTTGCCCGCCATCAATAAATCCATAAGTCCATCATTATTAAAGTCAAAGAATATCGAACTGACAAATTTTAATGCTAAAATCGATGAATTTTCAACTTTATCGAAATTGCCATTTGCATTATTCATAAACAATTGTGTGTACGGAGTAAGTCCGCCATCGCTGGTTCCCGCTAAAAGTAAATCGTCATCACCATCATTATCTATATCCGAAAACGATATAACTCCAGAAGTTAAGTCTTCGAATTCGTATTGACTCGCAACAGTATAGTTACCTGAACCATCGTTAAGGTAAGCCTCCGTGATAGGGCCGGGCACCTGCGTTGTTCCTAACACTAAGAGATCTATATCTCCGTCCAAATCAAAATCAGCCGCACCCATTGATGAATCCTGTACATCTACAAATGGTGTTTCTTCTTTCTTAGTAAATACTCCCGAACCGTTATTGATGTAAAGACTTGTATTACTAATATTCTGAAAAGCAACAGTAGATCCAGTAATAAAAACATCAAGATCATTATCTCCATCCACATCAGCAAAAACTAAATCACCCGCATACACACCGACGAATTGATTAGGTGAGGAATCGGTGAAGTTACCATCGCCATCGTTGATATACAGTCTAGTGTATGCATTAAATAAGTAGTCAATTCCTATAATCATAACATCAAGATCATCATCCCCGTCTACATCAGCAAAAACTACTTCTCCCTGCTCTAACCCCTTAAATGGGGTGTCAAGAACTTCAGTAAAATTTCCTTGCCCATCATTTTTATACAACTTAGCAATATAATTTTCTGATTGGGGAAGATTAAATATTCTCCTATTCCCTATCATCAAGAAGTCACTATCGCCATCATTATCTATGTCAGCAAATGCAGAGGCCCCCGCCTTTACATCAAGGAAAGGTGTGTCACTGGCGGGTTCAAAGTCCTGTGCTGCTGCAAAATTAGGGATAAAGAGTAGTACCCAAGCACCTAAGTAGATGAATGATTTAATGTCTAGATTGCACTGAATGTAATTCATTATAGTATTTTTTATTTATTAATAAAGGCTCTTTACATAGTATTATCAGATCAATGCAAATGTGACTCTAGATAGAGAAAATAATAAATAAAGTTTGATGTTGATTGAGTAGTAATCATAAAACGGAGTGCACTAGACCTATATCGTATTGAAGAGACACAAGACTTCGTGATGTCTATTAAAGGAGTCTTCTAGATCTCAGGGTTGTAAATATAGCGCTAAGAATATGTGTGCTGAAAACGATGATTTGACAGACGTAAGGATCTTTCCAATAAACGGGAGTTTCGATAAATTTCCGAGGACTATCTTATTCACTGGTGAGCATGATGTCACATATCCTGATCAGTTGTTGGTAGTTCAGAAATTAAAAAAATCGGATATTGATATCATCAAAGGAGAAGGGATGCCACATATCTGGCCACTGCTACCTGTAGTGCACGAGGCGAAAGTATCATTGGAGGTATTAATCAGTGAGCTAAGTAATTAATACTAACTCTGAAAATCATAAGGTATGCAACAGAGAGATATCATACAGGACCAAATCGAACAACTCGGAAGAGCATTAGGGAAGTTGATTGCTAATTTCCTAGGGGTGAAATCAGAAGGCAATTTAAGTGTGGCCATTCAAATCACGGATACTGACATGCTATCTGGCCTTGATATAGATGTTGACCGTTTGGTACAGCTAGAAGCAAACGAATTAACGGAATATCTAGAATCAAAACATCTTACTGATTTGAATTTAGATCAACTATCAAATTATATATTTGAAATAGGATTGTATAAAAAATCTTCATACTTATAGAGTAACAATTTAGAGCGAGTCCGAAGCTGCTTGGTTGTGTCTCCATTGGCATGTGTTTCGATCTCTAATCTATAGTCTTTTTTGTTTACTTTAGTATTGTTTTTCTTAGCGATTTTACTATCAATTACATACTGTAATTGGAATTTCTCTTTTGCTTTATGTTCATCTATTATATGCTCTGTTTATAGTTGTATTCTCACGTATTGCAAAGTATCAAATGGCCATTTTAGAACATGGAATTTATCCAATATCTTTGTCGCATTTGGAAAGCACTGTCTAGCTAGCCAATCAAAGGCTTGAGCTCCATCTTTTGTTATTACCCGAACATCCATTCTTTGCTCTATATGTATGTGTTTGTTGAATATGCTGCATATCTCAATTTAGATTGTTTGGGAATAGTCAAAGGAGAATTATGGTAGTTGTATAAATATGAAACTATCTATAAGTTTTATTACTTATCAGTAAAGAACATGAATACGAATGAATATAAATTCGTATTCGTAAAAGAGCATTCTAATATTCCATTAACTTTGATTATCAGAGGCTGATGATATAGAATAAAATTAAAAATAAAATCATGAAATTAAACTTACTCTCTTGCGATGCTGCAAAACCAGATAGAAGAGCAATCTCTCGTGTTATTGCCGAAATAGCGGTTGATGTTGACGACTATACGGCCACTGAGCTCACAGCAATAATACTCGATGGTGATCCTGTTGATATAGAGTTGGGAGATGATAATACTAGCTCTGCATTTAGAGCATTGCGAAAGGTCGGTATCGACTATGAGATCATTGAGTAGATTTGATGTTTCCTGTGCTTATAGATAAGACAAGTAGGAATATCTGAAATTGAAGTAATTTTTTTATTTCAAAATGGTTTAGTCAAACGAGACCTCTATTTCTAGAAAAAAGAATCAATTATAATTATCTAATGGATATAGCTATCAGCCGAAAGATTATTCAAATTTGTGATGATAAAATTGCAAAAAAAGGTAATAATGTAGGCCTTTCGTTTTATGCCTTTTTTGCCAATAGAAACGATAATCCAAAACTGTTGATGCAAGTCGCTGAATGGTGGATTAAGAAACATAAGCTCGATCACTTTGAAAAAGCGGTTAAGGTTAAAGCGATTTTACTGAAGGAATTATTATAATCGGCAATAAATAATAATTGTCTATATATTGAACTGCCAAATAAGTATATTATGGGATTCAACCTATCTGGGTTAGCAATAAATAAGAATTATGAAAGTGATTTTGATGCTTTGCAAAAGCAACTTGGTTGGCATCTAGAAAAACAATCAGATATTAACTTTGAAACAGCATCTTCGAATTGGACAGAAGATGGGATCTGTGATGTTTATTTCACTGAAAGCGGCACTTTGATATTCATGAGTATGGATATGTGCGCAGAATCTTGGGTTTTAAAGAATGAGAATACATTCACTTTTGCATTGTCAGAGACATCGATGGCTTTTAGTCTTAATTACTGTGAAAATGGTGCATTGGAACGATCTATCATGGAAGTGGAGGGTGATAGATTGCAAGATGAAGGTGAAAGGCTTATGGTGGAGGATAAATCTGAGGATACCTCTGAAATCATCTGGAATCAAATTGAAGAAGTTATTGGGAAGCGTTTTTGGGATATTCGACCCGATGAGAAAGCTGTAAGATATTTATTTGGTAAAGCAAAAACGGCAGAGTTAAGTGCGCAGGTTCCAGCTCCTGTAAAGAAAGAAGTGAAAACTCAAACCATTCCTACAGGAATACAGGAAGAAATTACAGTAACTAAGAATTGGTGGGAGTTTTGGAAGTAAATAAGTGTAATTCGATTGCTAATTTATATACACTGACCCAATGAAAAAATTCTTAGTTTTATTTCTGATTCTTCTATTTATACTACCTGCCAGCGCGCAGTCTGAAGATCAATTACAGACAAAAGGCAATAAGAAAAGTATATACGTCTACTGGGGATGGAATTGGGATAACTTCAGTAAATCAGATATTAATTTTAAGGGTGCAGACTATGAATTTACACTAAAGAACGTAGTCGCCGATGATAAGCAAGCAAGTTTCGACCTAGAGACTTATTTCCATCCAGTTAAATTTACAATTCCGCAATACAATTTTCGAATAGGGTACTATTTCAAAAAGAACTGGGATATTTCCTTTGGAGTAGACCATATGAAATATGTAGTACGTCAGAATCAAGAGGTAGACGTATCGGGATTTATCAGTAATAGTGAAACTATATATGATGGAGTGTATAGCGATGATAAGATTATTATTGAACCAAGTTTTTTAATATTAGAACACACCGACGGACTCAATTATGTAAATTTCGAATTAAGACATACTGACAAAGTTATTACGGGGAAGACAGTTTCTGTAAGTCTCAAAGAAGGCTTTGGAATAGGAGCAGTTATACCCAGGACAAACGCCACGATATTAGGAAACGAGAGGCATGATAAATTTCATTTAGCGGGCTATGGACTTGGGGCAATGTTTGGAGTGAATATCACTTTTTTTGACAAATTCTTTATTCAATCCGAAGCGAAAGGAGGATTCATAGGGTTACCAGATGTAAGAACCACTAATTCCAAAATCGATAGAGCAAGTCAAAATTTCTTTTATTCACAGTATAATATTGTATTTGGGGTGTTTTTTAGACTTTGATTGTTATCTTTTGTTTAAACAAAATCATTATTGATTAGACCAAAAAATAATATATGAAATACATATTTATTGTTTTTTTTCTTTTAACAGCCGTTTGCGTTGATTGTCAAGATATAATATCGATGATCAAGGAAAAGAAGGTGTTAGGGATGAAAAGTCATAGAATTGTTCAAGATTTCCTTCCAAATAGAACTTTTGAAAGAAATACGGGACAATTGGTGTCTGAAAAAGAATTTCTAGATTTTAAGAAGTTGAATCCAGACTGTTTGTTAGAAAAGGAATATGATAAATATGGAATTGAATCAAAAATATACATAGACTTAGTTGATCCATTGTGGTACCTTAGAGAGTTTAATTCAATGAATATAAATATTGGTGATCAATTTCCGCCGTTTAGTTTAGTTAGCATTGATGGTGATACTTTAGACTCAGAATTAATCGAAGAAAATTACACTCTTTTTTATGTCTATCGATCTATATATCAAGATAAATTTCCATATGATACACATAAAAGTATAAATAAGATAATAAATGCATCAGGTAAATTAGTAAAAAAAATCGTGATGTTTACTCATGAAGATGCACTATTAATAAAACGAATTGATCTGACTAATTTGAACTGTGATATTGTATTGGATATCGCTAATTACTACAATAAGTTACATTTGAGAACTTCGCCAGTTTGTTTCTTGATTGATAGTAATGGTAAGGTGAAATTTAAATTTGAAAGAGGAAAATATTATGGATTATCTGAAATGTTGAGATAATAACTTACTTGATTTCTAACGATCTTAATAATAACATTTTCTTGAAATTTGTTGACTAAATCCCAGCCTTCTCAACGGCATTCCAAACCCTGAACAGATTCTTATAACATATCTTAGCAATATCGTCTTCAGAGTACCCCCTTTTAAGCAATTCTTCCAAGAGATTTGGATAATCTGACACATCTTTGAGGCCGGTAGGCAGACTGTCACCCACACCATCATAATCAGAGCCAAAGCCAACATGATCTATTCCAGCGAGTTTGACTATATGATCTATATGGTCTGCTACTTTTTGGACATCACTATAGATGTTTGGATATTCTTTTTCGAACTTTTTTATGATTGATTTTCCTTCCTCACTATCTCCTGTTGTATTTTTGTCATCGAGAAGTTTACGAAGTGCATCTCTTCTTTTATCTCGTTCAATTTTAATATTTCCATCTATAAAAGTTGAGCCAAAATTAACCATAATAACACCTCCATTTCTGCCCATTTCAGTGATCATGTCATCCGCCATGTTCCGCTCAAAATCTGGCACATATTTACGTACCGAAGAGTGAGAAGCAATAACTGGCAAAGTGGTAATCTTCATAACATCCCAAAATGTGCTATCAGAAACATGAGAAATATCTACCATAATGCCAACACGATTCATCTCTTTGACTACATCTTCCCCAAATGGACTGAGTCCATTCCATGTTCTGATCGTATCATAAGAAGAATCACAGATTAAATTTACTTTTGAGTGCGTCAGCGTAATATAAGAAATGCCTCTTTTATTGAAATATGCCACATTTGCAAGGTCATTTTCTAGTCCTGAGCCATTTTCCATTCCCATCGGTAGGGCAACTTTCCCTTCTGCAAAAGCCTTCTCTACATCCTGAGGATTATGTGCAATCATGAATTTGTCATCATTCTCTTTTGCTATATATTCTATCATATTGATGAGCGTATCCGCTAGCGCTTTTGATTCACCAGTTTCTTTTTGTTTACTTGCTGGAAGATATATTGACATAAATGGAGCATCCAATCCTCCTTGTCTAGCCCTTACAAAATCAAAATCACCTTTCTCGGATTGCACTGGGATTCCAACATACTCTTTCTCCAATCTAAAGTTCTTTACTTTAAGTCGATAGGGCAGGTCAACATGACCATCTACAATGATATATTTTTGTGCGAGTAAGTTTGCTTTGACGGATAATGATGGAGCCTCTACTTGAATACCTTTTTTTGTAGAACAACTGGAAAGTATTAGTAAAAAAGAAAAAGATAGAATTACGAATCTCATATTAGATAGATCTAGATTTATTGAATACTATGCGACTCAAGATAATTAAAATCTATTATTAATACTTTAATATTTTATCGTGTAGCTGTATCCGCTTGTCTTCGGTTTTTTCTCTGTTGTTTTAGGAGAAGAGGGAGTAACGGAATAAACAAATTTGTTTACTTTTTTAGAAACGCTTTTGGCTTTCAGTATTGTTTTTTTTGGCGTTTCTACTACCTTTTTCTTAGGCAGTCGAAAGTTTATTCTAATTGATTTATTAAACTTGATACGCAGTTTTCTAGGGTTCTTACCAACGTAGAATTTGAGTTTTGAGACAATACGCTGTGCTTCTTCATCACATCCATGACCCAAATGACTGAGTACTCGAGATGATACTACAGACCCTTTATAGTCGACTTCGTATTTAAGATAGACTGTCCCTTCGATTTTCTTTGCGAGAGCCGATTCTGGATATTTCATTTCTTTGGCTATGAATTCTCTCATTGCCTTTAACCCGCCGATGTAAGACGGTTTTTTTACGAAATGTTTGTCGCTCGCTTTTTTCTTCATGGATGTAGACTATCGTCGTTATAGTCTATAAAGATACTAAATCAATCACAGAATCTATACCCTAATCCGAATTCTAGACTTGGACTTGCAACCGTAGCGACATTGGCTTTTGTATTTAAATCATATGAAAAGATAGCGGAGATTTTTCTTATTTCTACTCCTAGATTGGCCGTGATTACTTTATTATTTGCATAACTAGCACCTACTATTATGCCGTTTGATTTATTGCTAAGAAGGAACTTAAAGTTACTAATCAGAGAGATTAATCTATTACTTTGAACACTGAAAAATCGGACTTGTGGCTGCCAATATAAATTGTCTAAAGCTTTAGTACTACCCATAGCTGATATGATTAATGCAGATGTAAGCGGAACTGGATCTCTTCCTAAAAAAGAGACATTAGGTTGATTTACATCCTTGATTGCTATTCCAGTTTTCACGTATTCATTTTCGCTTTTTATCAATGAATATGATAATCCAATTTCAATTTCTGGATAGAAGAAGTTACTATTAATTGACTCACCCGGTAGATCAGGATCGAAACCATTAGGCCCTATTTGACTAGGCCATCGCAAGTGATCTTGGTCAGTCTTTAAATTTGATAATGCGAAACCTATGCCTACTGATAGGTACTGCTTTACTCCATTTTTATTTGAAACTTGTCTATTGTAAGAGGTCAAAAAATTAAAAGACCTATCATCGTAGAATTCACTGTTAAACGTCATGATACGTCCTCCAATGCCAATGTAATCACCATTTTTGAGTTTTATAGGTTGGTCGTATGATAGATATCCATAGTTGAGAGTCGAGATGTACTGTCTGAAACTCTTATACGAAGTTTGCAACCTAGGACCACAGTTACTACCCGTGAAACTAACATTGTTGTACACTTGATTTTGGTCAATATTCGAGAAGTATCTATACTGTCCAAATGCAGGAATACTACATAGAATGCATAATACTAAAAGTAGATTTTTCATAGTGATAGTTCGTGTTGTTTGGTCTAAGTATCTTCTAGAAAGAGTAAACGTTGCAAAGGGTTATATATTTTTAACTTTTGCTCCGATCATATTACAATAACGGAAAAATAACTGTTTTTGTGATCAAACGAATCAAATACTTATACCATTTGAGTTTGATAATGCCGTATAAGATTTAGGAATTATTCGAGGAGAGTCGAGGTGTAAGAGTGGCTTTTTTGTAAAGAAAACGCGCGTTGAAAACGTAGATGTAGCATTAGCTACAGCGGGTATTTTTAACGATGGATATCATCGAATAAAGCTAAATATATGCGGCGATGGTTCATCTTTTACAAGAGATGGCTTACGAAGTAAACACTCGATCTGGAAGAAACAGTGAATTATGAACTCAATTGGTATTAAATGTAATAATATCACTCAATAGCATCGAGAAAATAATTGTCTAACATTAGCAACCCAACATTTAAGACTAATCTTTCAACACGTTCCTCATTAATACAGGTAGTAGAAATAGATCACAAATCAATGCTGCCACTAATGTTACAGATATCAACATACCTACAGTTACCGAAGGCGGGTGATTACTAAATAACATTACCAAGAATCCGAAGAATAAAATAATCGTAGTAAATGTAATCGCCTTTCCTGTCTCCTCAAAAGTGATTTTTATAGCTTCTTCTACGGTATTCTTAGCATCTCTAGCCAGTTTATATTTACTCAAAAAATGTATGGTGTCATCCACTGCAATACCAAATACAATAGCGAAGATTATTGAGACTCCAGCATCTAATTGGATACCAAAGAATCCCAATAGACCTGCTGCGAATATAACAGGTACGAAATTAGGCACGAGTGCGACCAATAAGATCTTCCAATCTCTGAATAATAATGCCATTAATAGACTCACTAATATCAAAGCGATTAACAAACCTTGTAAAAGATTGTCTCGGATATATTCAGCATTTTTATCTATTAATAAACCGGTACCAGTTCTTTTTACACTGATCATACTTGTATCAATATTTTCATTGATCCATTGGTCTATTTCTTTACCTTCCTTTTTTATGCTTTCCGCTCCAATATCAGCAATTCTAGTCGATATTCTGGTCTTCTTTTTGTCCTTACTAATCATGACAGAGGACTCGCTTCCAGCCATCCGTTCTACTAATCTTTTCGATTTATTAAAGTCTCTTTTATTCTCAGGAAAATTAAAAGCATCCGCTCTATTTCCTTTGTTCATCCTTTCTAGACTTTTATATATAGTTGACATACCAATGATGGATCTGAAGTTCGGGTTCTCATACAGTTTATCTTCTATTTTCGATACTTCGGATAACACTTCATAACTGTCAGCTGTCAATTCATCATCCTTCACAGTAATGGCAAATTCGATGGGACGGAATCCACTATATTTCTTTTCAAAATATAGGAAATCATCTGTCAGTTGAGCATTGATTGGTAGACTGTCTTCTACACTATAATTCATAGTGATTTGACTCATTCCATAGAAGCACATCGCTACAAATACTACAGAAATACCAGTAATTAATTTGCCATGTGATAGCGTTTTGCCGTACCATGAAGTCATCAATTTATTCCAGAAGTCATTTTCAGCTGTTTCTTTTATTATTTGTTCTTTAGAGAATAGGGTTAGTAAACATGTAGTAAATAATATAACAGTAAAATATGCTACCAATACACCAAGCGCAGCATTTGCACCGAAATCCCTGATCGGTCTGACATTGGAAGTCATCAGTGTAGCAAATCCTATAGCCGTCGTAATAGAAGTAAATAGGGTAGCAAGCCCGATCTGCTTTATAGTTATTACCATGGCACTTCGCTTATCTTTTCCACGCTTCAACTCATCAACATACTTGGACATAATGTGAATGACATCCGATGTTCCCACGATGAGCATGAGCACAGGATATAGAGCGGCCATGATATTAAGCTCTCTACCAAGAAGACCTATAATACCTAGGAAGTAGAGTAATCCGAGGCCTATAGAAGTCAATGCAATCCATACGCCAATCGGTTTTCTGAATATAAACATGAGTATGAAAATGATCAAAAATCCAGATATGAAAGTCGACATCACGATTTCGTTCTTCTGCATTTCTACCAACTCATCTTGGAAATATGCCCGGCCTAATAAATGTGTTTCTTGAAAGTTATATTTATCTGTAAGTACCTTGATGGCTGTCATCATCTCTTTAGATTCCTCGAGACCTATGGCATCAATTGTTCTTGCTGTGATCGCGAGAGACTGTCCATCGGCTGCGATGAGGTTATTGACAAATCGTCTATCTGATAAGATATTTTCTTTATCTGCTTCGTACCGATCGGGCTGATCCATGTGAATGATAGGTACAGTATTAATCCCAAATGGAGTTTTTACGGGATAGTCCATGGTCGTGAGAGACTGTACTTTCGTGACATGAGGTACATCTCTCAACTCTAGTGTGAATGCGTGGAATTTCTCTAGAAATGCTTCGTCAAATACCGTTGGCTCATTATCCACTGCAACCATTAGGAAATTATCGTCCGTCTCAAACTCTTCAATAAAAGCCTGAAAAAAGTCTAAATCAGGGTCTCCTTCTGGGAAAAATTGCTCAAAATCAAAAGCAAATTTCAAATGATAAACCTGATATGCAGATATCGGAATTAGGAAAATGAAAGCTGCAATGATATATTTTCTATAATCTAAAAACATGTGGTGGTCGTTGAATTATCGAAGTAACAACTTGAAATGGGAAATGGATAATAGAATACCGTATATTTTAAAATAAAGTTATGTTTAAACCCAATATTATGATTTAGGACAATAATTCAAAGGCTCTATTTTTTCGCATAGATACAAATTATGCAAAACTTAGATTAACATATAGTACTCAACATCTAGAATCAGTTAAGCGATTTAAGCGATTTGGCGATTCTAGCGGAAAGCTCATGCGATAACCTAAAGTTTATTCTCTCACAAAAGTATGATTTGTTATCTGTCCCATTTTTTGATAGACATTGACATGATCACTATTTATGCTTATATTTGAAGAGTCTAAACCAAACCAATATGTACGATAAAACGACAATCCAAGAAGAGAAAACGCTCCATGCAGCGGAACCATCAATTGGCTATAAAAGCCAGTACGATTATGAAGATTATTTAAAATTCGATTTTGATTACATGGTCGAACTTATAAAAGGAAAGATCTATAAAATGAGTCCGGCGCCAAGTTCGTTTCATCAACTAATTGCTGGCAACCTCTATTTGTTCTTTGGAAATTACTTCAAGCACAAAAAATGCAGCGTTTTCATTGCGCCTTTCGATGTCGTGTTACCCATTCAAAATAAGAAAAACAAGCTCAAAAATAATACGGTCATCCAACCAGATTTATGTCTAATTTGCGACCCAGATAAAATAGATAAAGCGGGCTGTTTCGGAGTGCCTGATTTGGTCGTAGAAGTATTGTCTCCCCACACTAGAAAAAAAGATGTCAAGTATAAATATGACCTCTACGAAGAAGTTGGTATACTAGAATATTGGGTTGTAATGCCTACAGATCATTTACTTCAAATCTTTACATTAGAGAACGGAGCATATAAGTTGCAAGATACCTACACGGATGAAGACATTGTCTATCCAAATCAATTTCCTGACCTCAAAGTAGTTTTGTCCGAAGTTTTCCCATCATGATAATTTCACCAACAAGCAGAGCTGTCAAACAGTCGAATATCGAGCAGTCGAAAAGCAAAGCGGTCGATCAATCGAAAAGCAAAGCGTTTGAACAATCAACAATCAAAACGGTCGAGTCCCCTAATCTGTCGAATAGTCAAAAAGCGAAGCGGTCGAAGAATCGAATCTCGACCAGTCAAAAAGCAAAGCGGTCGAACAGTCTTAGACAGTCAAATAGTCCACAACAATTATTATATAATGCCATTTTGACACCATATTACCCGATGGCACACAAGTTGACTATACTAAGCTATAAACTAAAAATCAATAGCAATGGCTAAAGGAAAAATATCAGTACAAACGGAAAACATATTTCCGATCATCAAGAAGTTTTTATACTCTGATCAGGAGATATTCTTGAGAGAGTTAGTCTCAAATGGCGTAGATGCAACCACTAAAGTGAAGACGTTGTCACTGAGAGGTGAGGTGAAAGGTGAAATAGGAGACACGACCATTGAGGTATCTGTGGATAAAGATGCTAAAACACTTACTATATCTGATAAGGGTATAGGAATGAGTAAAGAAGAGGTAGAAAAATACTTGAATCAAGTTGCATTCAGTTCTGCCGAAGAATTCTTAGAAAAATATAAGGACGAAGCGAGTATTATCGGTCATTTTGGATTAGGATTCTATTCAGCTTTTATGGTTGCTGACAAGGTAGAAGTTGTCACGAAGTCATTCCGAGAGGAAGAAGGTGCAGTAAGATGGACTTGTAATGGGGATCCAGAATACGATATTGACGATGCGGATAAAACAAGTAGAGGAACAGATATCATTCTTCATATCAGTGATGACAGTGTAGAGTATCTTGAAGAAAGTAAAATCCAACAATTATTGGATAAGTACTGTAAGTTCTTACCTGTATATATCAAATTTGGAACGAAGACAGAAACGACTTACGAAGGAGAAGGAGACGACAAAACTGCCATCGAAACGGAGGTAGATAATATCGTAAACAACCCTGAGCCACTTTGGAAAAAGTCTCCAAACTCTATCACAGAAGAAGAGTACAAGGCTTTCTATATGGAGCTTCATCCAGGGAGTCAGCCGCCATTATTTTGGATACACTTAAATATCGATTATCCATTTAACCTGACAGGAGTACTATACTTTCCAAAACTAGTGAACAGTGTAGAAGTTCAAAAGAACAAGATTCAACTATACAGTAATCAAGTATATGTTACGGATAATGTACAAGAGATTGTACCTGAGTTTTTGACACTTTTACATGGTGTAATTGACAGTCCTGATATTCCATTGAATGTAAGTAGATCTTACCTACAATCAGATAGAAATGTAAAGAAAATCACTTCTTATATTACTAAAAAGGTAGCTGAGAAATTAAACTCAATTTTCAAAGAAGACAGAACAGGATTTGAGAATAAATACAGTGAAGTAGGTACATTTATCAAGTATGGAATGATCTCAGAAGAGAAATTCAACGAAAAGGCTCAGAAATTTGTCCTTCTTAAAAACCTTGAAGGAAAGTTCTTTACACTAGAAGAATATAAAGCTAAAGTAGAGGTAACTCAGAAAGACAAGAATGACAAAATAGTATATCTATACACAACAAGTCCGAAAGAACATCACAGTTATATCGAGTCTGCAAAAGCGTATGGTTACGATATATTAGAATTTGATAATGTGATTGATAATCACTTCATGCAACATCTAGAATATAAGGAATCAGGAGTGACATTCGTAAGAGTGGATTCTGATACGCCAGATAATCTAGTACAGAAAGATGAGACGAGAGAGTCTGTCTTAGGAGATAAAGAAGTGGAGAAAGTGAAGGAATTATTCACAACAGCGCTAGGCGATCTTCAAGGAGGTCAGATAGAGATGAAACCACTATCTCCAGACGATCATCCAGTATTGATTACTAAGCCAGAATTCATGCGTAGAATGAAGGAAATGCAGATGATGCAAGGAATGGATCTTGGTGGAATGCCAGACATGCATAATGTAGTGATCAACACAAATCATCCATTGATAGTAGAGAAGTTACTTAAGATGAGAAGTGCGGATAAGAAGGCTGATTTCGCTCAATATCTACACAACCTTGCCAAGCTGAATCAAAATATGCTTAAAGGGGAAGATATGAGTAAGTTCATTGCCAAGAGTATAGAGTTTATGTCGTAATCCATCAATGGAAATGGGATAAAACAGATCTAAAGGATCAAAGCGGATAAAAGAAAGGATCACATCGAAATATGTGGTCCTTTTTTGATTAAGAAAACAGCCCTCGAAGAAACTGTCAGCCAATGTCGATTACAATTGATTGGAATCCGAAAAGTACTTTAGGAAGTAAAAGCAACGAAACAAAACAGATCAAAACGGATTGAAAATAGAACATCACAATTCCATCACAATTCATTTGCCTTCTTCCTTCCCAACTTTGCTAATTGAAAACATGAGACCAAAAACCAAAACATATTAATTATTACAAATGGATAAGCGTTATTCTCATATGCATTCACAATCAAGAGTGCCGATCCGACTATATTAGGAATAAGAAAGAGAGAAGAATCATTTTTTACCTTTCCTAATAAATTAGCTGAATAAGCGACAAGAAGCATAATAGCTCCTAACCATCCACATAGTACTACTATATCCATATTTATTATTTCGGCTGCAAGGTAATTATTCTTTGACTCAAAACCTGCCCAAGTCAATGTACATATATGTGTGTAAGGAATTAATGTCAACATCTAAAACCACAGAGCATATCAAAACAAAACCCCAAAGGGGTTATATTCCATTAAAAATGGGTAAAACCCATAAATTTTCCTGTCCCATAAAATACAATGCTATATATTTACAGCGTGGAAACCAAACCCAACATACTCGACACCACGATAGAATATATCAAAGGAATCGGCCCTGCAAAAGCAGAGCTGATGCAAAAAGAGTTGAAGATATTTCGAGTAAGAGACTTGTTGGGGAGCTATCCATTTCGGTATGTTGATAAGACGAAGTTTCATGTTATAAAAGACGTAACGACTGATGGAGATACTGTTCAGCTTAGAGGTCAACTCGTAAGTTTTGAGAAAATAAAAGGAAAGAATAACCGATTTAGATTACAAGGACTCCTAAAAGACAGTACCGGATTCATGGAATTGATCTGGTTTCAAGGAGCAAAGTATTTAACAAAGATTCTCAAGGAAGGAGAAGATTACGTAGTCTACGGTAAAGTAAACATATATAAGGGTAAGAAGACGATCACACATCCAGAGATGGAGTCAGCAAGGGCTAGAGCGGCAGATCAACTTCAGTCGACTTTCGATCCTGTATATCCATCCTCAGAGAAGTTAGATGCTCGAGGATTAGATAGTAAAGGACGTCGAAAAATAATAAAGACAATTTTAACCCAGCTTACAGAAGCGGATGTAGTAGAAAATATGCCTTCTTATCTTATCGAGAAATTGAAATTGTGCAGTCGATTCCAGGCATTGCATTGGATACATTTTCCAAAGAGTGCGGCTGAGAAGTCATTAGCAATCAATAGATTAAAGTTCGAAGAATTGTTCTTTCTTCAGCTCAGACTATTATTAGGCAAGGAGAATAGAAAGAAGAAACTTAAGGGGGCTGTTTTTGATACCGTTGGAAAATACTTTAATACATTTTTCAAAGAGGGACTTAAATTTGAATTGACGGGAGCTCAGAAAAGAGTTCTTAAAGAAATTAGAGCAAACATGGGATTGGGAGTCCACATGAATAGATTGCTTCAAGGTGATGTGGGTAGTGGAAAGACTGTAGTTGGTTTTATGTCTATGCTACTCGCTAAAGATAATGGTTATCAAGCGTGTATGATGGCACCTACTCAAATCTTAGCGCAGCAGCACTATGAAGGGATCAGCGAATTGGCAGAGCCTTTAGGATTGAGTGTAGGTTTTCTGACAGGATCAGTAAAAGGGAAAGGAAGAAAGAAGACGTTAGAACTTCTTGCCAACGGAGAGATAGATATACTAATAGGTACACATGCTTTGATAGAGGATCCTGTGGTATTCCAAAATTTAGGATTAGCAATCATAGACGAGCAACATCGATTTGGCGTAGCACAGAGGGCAAAACTGTGGAAAAAGAATAAAGATATTGCACCACATGTATTGGTTATGACAGCTACTCCTATTCCAAGGACATTGGCCATGACGGTATATGGAGATCTTGACGTATCAGTAATAGACGAAATGCCACCTGGCAGAAAATCTATTCAAACGATGCATAAATATGAATCTGCCCGTCCAAAGGTGATCAACTTTATGAGAGCCGAGATAGACAAAGGGCGTCAGATTTATATCGTCTATCCATTAATAGAAGAATCGGCCAAGCTTGATCTTCAAGATCTAAATAATGGATATGAACAACTGTTGGGTTTCTTCCCGATGCCACAATATCAGATGAGTATCCTTCATGGAAGAATGAAAGCCAAAGACAAAGATTTTGAGATGGAACGTTTTTCTAAAGGAATCACGCAAATCATGGTTGCTACCACGGTGATAGAAGTTGGAGTTAATGTGCCAAATGCTTCTGTTATGATTATAGAAAATACAGAACGTTTTGGCCTTTCACAATTGCATCAGCTAAGAGGAAGGGTAGGGCGAGGAGCCGAGCAGTCATATTGTCTTCTCATGACGGGCAACAAACTATCAAAAGAAAGTCGAGAACGAATCGCCACTATGGTAAGAACCACGAATGGATTCGAAATTGCCGAAGCCGATCTTAAGCTTCGTGGTCCGGGAGATATCGAAGGTACCATGCAAAGTGGAATCATGGATCTCAAACTAAGTAGTATAGTACATGATACGGCCATCCTAAATGCTGCTAGATACTATGCCGAAGCTATAGTGGATCGAGACCCAGATTTAGCACACGAGACACATATTGCAATGAAAGCCTATATGGGTAGAAGAGCGCAACGAGCTAAAATTTGGGGAAGGATTAGTTAGGATGAGAAAACGAGATAGTTTTTTAATTCCATATTTTTTCAACTGGTTAATTCAAACAAGAAATTTAGTTTAGAGCATTCAATAATTGATGCTTACGGTACATTTAAGACAGCAATTTATCCATTGCATTATCTTCAAATATTCTTTAGTGAATAAGGGGCTATTTTAACCAATTCACTATTTGAAAAATTCTTATACATTTATTGTAGTAGAATATTTTTGAAAACTTGGGACGTTATTTTGTCTTAAAGGGTTATAAATGTGGCGTGTAAGTCACTAATTCGCACGTAATATACATATTAAAGAAAAATAAATATGATTTTAACATATATTAAATAAATCTTTAATACATTTGCTTTAATCCAGAAATGGACCAACCAGCGTAAGAATAGAAGTTTTACTTCGTGATAATAGTAACTGCTAAGTTATTGTGCCTTTGAGCACCATTATTTACACAGTAAAATATTTGAATGAAATTGCTTCAGTCTGCCCAGGCCATTTTTATTTTCAGATCATTTCTCTCAATTTTGAGGATGCTATCATTAAGCATCGGATTTAGTAATACAAATCAATGTAATGCCATGGCTACAGATATTTCGGATTCATTTTCGAAGAGTCTAAATTTAGCATGTCAGCTATCAGTTGGGCGTATTGCATCTACCCCATTTCAACCTTTATTTTCTTTGATTTCAATATATAAGACTAGTAATAACAAGCTTCTCAACAAGGCTAAAAAGTATAAGTCATATTTCTATATATAATGAATAGATGAAGACAGTTGCATTTGCACTGCTTTCAACCAACGTACAACCTCAAAACCTCCAATACCATACTCTGATAGGCACGAAAGTTTTTATTCATGCCAATCTATTGCCAACACAAAACACACCTTAGATGAAGTTCTTTGTTTCTTTGATCACACTATTTAATAGACTACAATTTAGAAATTTGTTGTACTCGAATAATAAGTTTACAAAACTTCTTTTTTCATCGCTATTGATGATTTTTAGTATGTCGCTAAATGCACAATACAGTATTACATATACTGATATAATGGGTGATCCTATTAAAGCTAGTGATATAAATATTTGTCAAAGTGGTGATTCTCTGAATTCAGTTAGGATCATAGTAATTGACGGTACAGCAGATGATGCTAAAGTGACAATAACAATGCCGCCCGGAGTTTTGTATGCACCTGGAACCGTCATGCTTGATGGTCAGATGGGAGGACTAAGCATAGCAGAAGGTACAATTTCTGACTTAAGCAATCCTGAATTTATTATCAGCCCAGCAGATTTGAATGGAGGAAATTATATACAATTTTCTTGGGGGAGAGAAGCCGATTGTAATGCAGTAGTTCACTTGATGGCTGGAGGAACGTTTAAAGATGTGGTTACGGTAGAGAGTCAGGCGACATCTGTCACTGTTTCTGATACAGACCCTAATCTAAATACATACGATGTTCTAGTAGCCTCCTTAAGTCTTGCAGGGGAAGGACCAATATCTGCAAATTTGGGAGATAATGTATGTAGAGATTTAACTATAACGAATGGAGGAATGGGTTATTTAGATGAGTTCTCTTTTTTCATAGTAGATGGTACAGGAACAGAAACTACCTCTTTAATGACACCAGGGGGAATTGTTCTTTTACCTAGTGCTACAAATCTTGATACGCTTTTTTATACAATAGATGCCTCAGTCATATCTGAGTTTAATACCAATAGCGAAATGATGCTATTTGAAAATGGTGAACAGATTTTTCTCGAAAGATGCTACGATGTTATTACTTGTGATAATGATTCGTACTATGGGATTTCATGGGGATGTAATGGTGAATCATGTTCTGAGCCGTCTATATTAATGCAGCAGACTAATATTAATAACTTAGTCCCTAATGTTTCTCTTGGTTTTGCTCCTGGGACATTTGATGATGGTTATTGCTTCGATGGATCAGATGATTCTAATAGTGCAGGTGTTATGCAAACTTTTGAAATGTGTAATACAGGTGGAGGTGCAGCTACTGAACTTTCTTTTAGAATGTACAATAATACTCCAGGTTCCGGAACTGGTCAGAATTACTTTACTGATGCTGCTGGACAAATTAGGGATGCTTTAGGAAATTTAATAGGTGCGACAAGTACAGTAGTACCAGGTGGATCATATAGAGGAACAGCTTGTGCTACGGTTACAGGAGCAGCCTATGTTGATCATACCTTAGATGGTATAATACTCCCTGCAGGTGAATGTGTAACTATAGAAATTCCAACATTTGCTAGCAATCTCGATGAGTCTTGTGGTACCTGTGGAGGGAGTATTGCTTGGCTTTATTTTAATGAAAGTCATAATTATAAAGACCAATGTGGAATCAATAGTTACGGGACGACTAGAAAACAACTTTACTATGGTGGTCGATTGATCACGAGGTATGCAATGACGATGCCTACTGATATGAGAGATTGTGATGAATTTGATTTAGAGGTCAATTACAATTTATGGTATGGAGATATACGTAATAATATTAATGGGGCAGGTAGCGGAGGTCCCGGATCTATTTTTATGAAAATGGATTTGACAGGTACAGGATTAATATACACTGGAAATGGAACTGAATCTTTTAGGGGGACTAATAATATAGAAGTAACTCAAGTTGGAAATGTACTGTGTTTTAACATGGAAGACATTTCTCAAGGTTCAGGAAGTTTAAATATTCCCTTTAAAGCTACTTGTGACGAAGGAGGAGGTTCAAAGTCGGTTAGCATGTGGCATGAGGCTACATGGGATGATGATAATTGTAGTGGACTAAGACACTATGGATGTTCATCCAAGTCTTTCCAAATGCACTGTCCGGATCCTTGTCCTGAGGGAGGAGCAACACCTAGGTTTTTTACCCTTGAGCGAATAAGTTTAGGTCAGGCAGATGTAGATAATAATGGGGTTCCGGATGGTACTGGTACCGCTGACCCTAGTGATGTAAATTTACATCGAGCTTCTAACTGTGATACTATACAGGGTACTTGGGAGATATATGTTAACCCTAATGTAGAGCCGACCGATCCTAATAATGGAAATCCATTTAATCATGTTTATGTAGAGTTTGACTTATTTACTAGAAACGGGAATTGTAATACCAATCCATATACTCGATTATTCGAACCTCTACCAGATGCGGAGATTACCATATTCCCAGCTGGCGGCGGAGCACCTATAAACTGTATAGTGACAGCTACGATTGAGACAGGAGACATTGCCAAGTATGATCTAACTGGCTGTGCTGGAAAAACCACATGGGAAGGTGGAGACTCTATAGTAGTTAAAGCAAAATATAGAGTAAACGGAGATATAGAACGTTCTGGGTTTACTGCGTATGTCGCAGATAATGAAGTGTATAGTAGTTATATACCTAATCCAGTAGGAGACAATCCGAGTGTTGAAAATAAATATACCTGTGATAGTTATAATGATTATATGGATGTGTTACATCACTACCATTCACCTTGGACACCTAATCCACAATCTATTAATGGTTGTACAGGGACTTTAGTATATAGTCAACGATATTATATAAATACGCAAACTGGGGATATTTGGTACCCCAATGAGTATAGACCATTTACTTATTTAGACGAGTGGATAGTCCAGATTCCTGAAGCGTATCAGTATCGTCCAGGTTCCATAAGATTTGCGGGTCAGGTGGTTCCTGATTCTGATATAGTGCAAAGTGGAGATTTTATTACCATAACAAACCTAGGACAATTTTTTGATGTAAATGGAGGACCGATTCAGGTCAGTGATGAATCATGGAGCTATAGTTTAACATTACAAGTAGATCCATCATGTGATGCAATGCCAGGTTCATTCAGTACTAGGCACACAGCTAATGTTGTTGGTGTTGGATGTTTTGCACCTAATGAGACTCATCCCACCGCGAATTGTACTACCGATCCATATTATTCAGGTTTCGCTAGCGTTTTATATAATGCCCCACAACCATTTATTACAGGTGGAGGTGAGGTGCAATATACAGAAGGTAGAGTATGTTGGGATGTGATTTTAAATAATGGGAGTAACAGTGTAGATGCACCCTTCTCTTGGTTTAGGTTAACCAGTATCGATGGTGTTTTAAATAATTATTCTGTTAGCCAAGGCGGAGTTGATATTCCGGTTAATGCCAATGGGTATTTCGAACTAGGTGATAATGATGCAACTGCATCATCAACATATGAAGTGTGTGCTGATGCGAGTGCTTGTGATAGAGGTGGAATAGAAGTAGAAGCGGGATTCGGGTGTTCTGATTATCCAGAACAAGGAATAGACGTGCCATGTGCTCAATTAGATACATTATATGCTTTGCCTTTACAATCAGAGGTGCAACTAGCAGTTAATAAAGAGCCTGGGGTAAGAATGGATCTATGTACTGAGCAAGACGTAGAGCTTATATTGACGAGTGCACAGTCAGCATTTTTAGATAATCCATTACTGGATATCGTTTTGCCTGTGGGTGCATTTATTACTGGGGATATTGAAGTAGAATATCCTTCAGGAAGTGGTGATTGGCAGGTAGCAAGTACCACTATGATGGGTACTACCTTTAGAATTGATATAGAAGGTCATACTGCTGTCGGTTCTGGGGGGATTTCAGGTACAGTAGATGCACTAACACCACAAGATAGGGAAGCTGTTGTGAGATTTAAAATGATAACAGATTGTGATTTTGTATCTGGTGCTGGTTTAATATTTCAGGCATTTGGGAATCGACCATGTGGTGATCCTGCTATAAATAATGGTGTTAGAGCTCGTACTTCGGATTTATTCGTTGAAGGAGCACAAGAACCATATGCTTCGGATGTTAAGGTGGAAATGGAAGGTGATCCAGAGCTTCAAGGTTGCTCTGGGAGTTTAGTCGAAGTTGATATAATGTTTGTTCCATTATTGGCAAATATGACTTCTGCTGATGATACAATAAAAGTAACTTTGGATGAAGGGGTAGAATATGTACCTGGCTCTTTTATGTGTTGCAGCCCTGGAATGTGTGTAAGTACTCCAATGGAAAGTACTAATGTAAACAATCAGACAGTACTTGAATTTATGGTTCCTGTTTTAGATATAACTATGGGTGCGACGATGTCTACATGTTTTACTTATGAGATTCGTAACAGTAGTGATGTAGAATGTGATGCAATAAAAGGAATGATGGTTGAGGCTATTGCAAATGTATCTGGAGTAAGTTGTCCGACGGAGCCTACCGGTGTATGTCCAAATCTAAAAGTGATCACTGGACAATCTGTCATAGATTTCACAACAGAAAAAATTAAATTAAGTACATCAAATCCAGATTTTGTTTGTAACACAAACGGGAGTATTGACTACAGTATAAATATAACTATAGACAGTTTAGGTCTTATGGCAGGTGAAAGCTTGAGTGTAGATTTTTACTGTGGAAATGGAACATTTATTGAAACGATAATGATTGATGGCCCGATTGCGGCTGGAACAACGACTCCAGTGATGGGAAGTGTTAGTATGGGAATCTGTGATCCAACAGGAGGGATAACAATTTCAGTTGGTAATCCTAACGAAGATGGAGCAAATCAATGTATATGTGATGGTGTAACCGTAATGAGTGGACCAATAGAATGTCCAATGTTAAATATAGATAAAAGCTTTGTATCAGCGACCTTAACAGGTGATGGCTGTTACGATGTATTATATAATATAGTTGTCACTAATACTGGCGGAGCAGGCGGAGAATATGATCTATACGATCTTCCAAATTTCGACGATGATATAGTGATACAAAGTGCAAGTTATACAAGTGACGTAGTAGGGAATACTGGCGGAGCTTTAGCAGGTGTAGGTCCATGGTTATTAGGTGATGATATCGCCATAGTTATGGGTGGGACAGATAATTATACTTTAACAGTTGCAGTATGCATGGACTTAGAAGATGCGAATAGCACTGGAGATGAAATGTATAATTCATGTGAAGATGGGATACCAGGAAATCCAGCAATGGGAGAAGGCTTATATAATTTAGCTTATCTAGATATTGATGAGGATGAAATGAGTGATTTGGAAGCGGAGGCATGTGGCGACCTTCCATATTTAGTACATACAAAGAGTATAAGTACTCGAGTTCAAACAGGTGCGACAACTTGGGACGTAACCTATACAATCGTAGTTGAAAACTTGGGGGGAGCAGTAGGTAGTTATACTTTGACGGATATGCCAATGTTCGATTCTGATATCATAATACTTAGTGCAGAATATAGCACTAATGCTTTAAGTAATACAGGGAATCCTGGTCCAGCTGCTCTAACAGGCTCTGGTCCTTGGACTTTATCCAATGCTCAGGCTATTAATGAAGGCGGAGTTCAGACTTATACTTTAGTGGTAAGTGTTGAGATGGATTTAAATTCTGGAACGAGTCCAGGAGATGAATCTTATACAGCATGTGGTGCAGGGGGTACAAATCCTGGAGTCGCAGGAGAAGGATTATATAACTTAAGTAGCCTTGACGAAAATAATGATGGTACAGCGGAAGAAACAGATGATGCATGTGCGGACTTGCCACATATTTACCATTCTAAAACACTTGTTGGTGAACCAGTAAGTTTAGGTGGTAATGCTTATCAAGTGACTTTCCAAATTGAAGTATGTAATGATGGAGGAGCGTTAGGGTCTTATTCGTTGAAAGATGAGCCAATGTTTGAAGATGACATCGTAATCACTGATGCCATATATTCATCTACAATTCCAACGAGTGGTCTTTTATTACCCTTATCACCTCCAGTTGGAGGATGGACTTTGACTAACAATGTAAATTTAGCGGCAGGAAGTTGTCATACATTTACAGTAGTTCTAGATGTAGAGATGGATTTAAGTGGCGGAACAGGAAATAACAGTTATGTCGCTTGTGGAACAGGAGGAATGACACCTGGACAAGCGGGAGAGGGTTTATTCAACCAGAGTACAATTGATGTAAATAATGATGGGATTGTAGATGAGGTTGATGAAGCATGTGGTGATTTACCTATTCCTGCATTAACTTGTATCACAGTTGTAACTCAGAATGTATTATGTAACGGATTGGCAACAGGCTCCGCAATAGCAGGTGGAATGGGAGGAGTTCCTCCTTATATGTATGCTTGGAGTGGAGGTGCAGGAAGCAATGCAATGGCAACTGGATTGATGGCAGGAGTATATCAAGTTACCATTACAGACAATGCAAGTGAGACAGTAGTCTGTGATGTAGAAATAACGCAACCTACGGCACTTGCATGCAATATTGTAAATGTAAAAGATGTAAGTTGTAACGCAGCTGATGATGGTGCGGCGACAGTAAATGTTACAGGAGGAGTATTGCCTTACAGTTATGTTTGGGCTAATGCAGAAACAGGAAATCAAGCATTTATGTTAGATGGTGGTACGCAGACAGTGACCGTAACAGATGCTAATATGTGTACAGTAGTATGTAGCGTAGATATAGTTGAACCGAGTGTATTATCATGTTCAGCCTCAGGCACGGACTTAATGTGTTTTGAGGATGCAAGCGGTTCGGTTAATATTACACCTTCAGGTGGAACTACACCCTATGAATATAGCTTAAGTGGTGGTGCATGGCAATCTGGTGGCAGTTATACTGGTTTAGATGCGGGCAGTCATACTGTAAGTATTAGAGATGCCAATGGATGCTACAGTTCATGTTCGGTAACCTTAACGGAGCCTTCGGAATTAACATGTTCTACTATGGCAATAGGCCCAGCGACTTGTGGACAAGATAATGGAAGTGCAACAGTAACTGGAGCAGGAGGTGATGGATCATATAGCTATCTATGGGATAATGGTTCTACGAGTGCTTCTCCAAATGATTTGAATGGCGGTTTACATAATGTAACTGTTACAGATGGCAGTGGATGTAGTAATGTTTGTAGTGTTACTATAGCAACCACAACAGGATTAAGTTGTGAGATAATAAACGTTCAAAATATAGAATGTAATGGTTTAACGAATGGAGCAGCCACGGTTCAAGGTATTGGAGGAACAGCTCCATATACTTATTTGTGGAGTGATCTTAGTACTGATGCTACATTAGATAATGTCGGTGCAGGAATGTATTCAGTAATTGTTGAAGATGCTACTGGTTGCACAAGTTCTTGCTTTGTAGAGATTACGGAACCTGCAGCATTATCATGTACAATAACTATGGATGATTCAGTTAGTTGTAACGGCGGTTCTGATGGACAAGCTACAGTTACAGCGGTAGGTGGAACTGAATTTGGAAATGCTACTTTTGATTATACATACCTATGGGATAATGCTGAAACAACACAAACAGCTGTTGGATTAACGGCTGGAAACCATAGTGTCGTAGTAACAGATGAAAACGGATGTACGACTAGTTGCATGGTAGCAATAACGGAGCCTTTGGCACTAAGTTGTTCAACTGCAAAAACAGACGTAAGTTGTAATGGAGGAAGTGATGGTACAATAACAGTGACCGTTGCTGGTGGTACTTCGACTTATGAGTACAATGTAAATGGAGGTCCTTGGCAATCTGGCAGTGCATTTAATATGCAGTCAGCCGGAAATCATACCATCAATGTAAGAGATATGAATGGTTGTACAAGTTCATGTAGCGTTAGTATTGTAGAGCCGGTGGCTTTAGAATGTACAACAACATGGATCAATGATGCGACTTGCGGCAATGATAATGGTGCAGCCTTAGTTACTGGATCAGGTGGAACAGCACCATACACATACGAATGGGATAACGGATCTACTACAATGATGGTAAATAATCTGAATGGAGGTTTACATGTTGTTACTGTTACAGATTCAAATGATTGTGAAACAACGTGTGATGTACAGATCAATATTCCAAGTGGGTTATCTTGTGATGTTATTGGAAGTGATGTAGAATGTAATGGAGGTAATGATGGAAGTGCAATAGTTGTCGTAACTGGTACTACCAGTCCATATACTTATGTATGGAGTAACTTACAGACTACTCAAAGCATCTCAACATTAATTGCAGGAGTATATGTAGTAACAGTAACCGATATTTTCGGCTGTGAGACCAATTGTCAAATAGAAATAACAGAACCTAATGCGCTGATGTGTGCTACAGGAGTAGAACAAAATGTTAGCTGTAATGGTGGCAATGATGGTTCAGCTCAGGTTTCAGCAACAGGAGGTACGGCCATTACAAATGGTTCTGCTCCATATATCGTATTATGGGATAATGGAGAGACAGCATTTACAGCAATAAATTTAGATGCAGGAAACCATACGGTAACTATTACTGATGCCAATAATTGTACAACAACTTGTCAAGTAAACATTACACAACCTAATGCGGTAGAATGTTCTACAAGTTCTACAAATCTGATTTGTAATGATGATAACAGTGGTACGATTACAGTTATGCCTACTGGCGGAACAAGTACATATGAATATAGTTTGGATGAAGGTCCTTACCAAATGAGTAACTATTTTGAGGGGCTTAACGCCGGAAGTTATCAAGTCCAAGTGAAAGATGAAAATGGATGTATTTCAACATGCTCAGCCGTTTTGACAGAGCCAGTTGTATTAAGTTGCACAGCGGTTGAAGATAGTCCAGCAACATGCGGAGATGATAATGGTATTGCCACTGTGGAAGCAGCGGGAGGAACAGTTGTATATACATATTTATGGGATAATGGAGAAACAACAGCAACAGCAATAGCTCTCTCTCCTGGAACTCATACGGTAACGGTAAAAGATGCTAATAACTGTGAAACTGAATGTACGGTGTTGATTTCAACACCTAGTGAATTAGCATGTGCAATTAATGATGTTACCAACATTACTTGTTTTGGTGATGATGATGGGGCAGCAAAGGTAGCCGCTTTTGGTGGATCTGGTCCATATGCATACTTGTGGAGTAATGGAGAGACAACAGCATCGGCACTAGCATTAGAACCAGGCACTAATACAGTAATTGTAACTGATAATGATGGGTGTGAAACTACCTGTTTAGTGGAGATCACAGAGCCAGAATTATTGACATGTTCAGTAATAAATGATGGCAATGTAAGTTGTAATGGATTAAGTGATGGATCTGCAACAGTTACAGCTAACGGAGGAACAGAGAACAGTAATTCAACAAGTTTATACACTTACGCTTGGGACAATGGAGAGACAACTCAAACGGCGATCGGTTTATCAGCGGGCACACATTCAGTTGTCGTTACGGATGATAATGGCTGTATGACGAGTTGTAGTGTATTGATCACAGAGCCAGTCGTTTTAAGTTGTACCTTATCTAAGATGGACTTAGAATGTTTCGGAGATAACAGCGGTGTGATTACTGCTTCAGGAGCGGGAGGTACACTACCATATGTATATAGTTTAGATGGTGGATCATATAAACCGGGAGCATTGTTTACAGATGTACAAGCCGGTGCTCATATTGTATCGACAAGAGACGCGAATGGTTGTTTGACTACATGTATGATAAGTTTAACAGAACCAATATTATTAACATGTACAACAGTAGAGGATCACGAAGCAGTCTGTGGTATAGATAATGGAGCTGCGACAGTAACTGCAAATGGCGGAACCGGAGCATATTCTTATCTATGGGATAACGGAGAAACGACATCCAGTGCAATTGCCTTAAGTGGAGGTGATCATAATGTCACGGTTACTGATGCTAACGATTGCGAAACGGTTTGCATGGTTACTATTGGTTTGCCAAATGAGTTGACCTGCTTAATATCTAATGATGGAAATGTAAGTTGTAATGGAGGAAATGACGGAGCTGCAAGTGTAATTGGACAAGAAGGTGTTCCTGCTTATACCTATTTGTGGAGTACAGGAGCTACAAGTTCAATGGTTACTGGCTTGACTGCTGGGGTGTACAATGTTACAGTTAGTGATAGTGATGGATGTGAGAGTGTATGTTTAGTGGAGATCACAGAACCAGAATTATTGACATGCTCAGTAAGAAATGATGGAAATGTAAGTTGTAATGGATTGAGTGATGGATCTGCAACAGTAAATGCTGTCGGAGGAACACCAAATGATAACGCGACAAATATTTATAGCTACCTATGGGACAATGGAGAGACAACTCAAACGGCGATCGGCTTATCAGCGGGTACCCATTCAGTAGTTGTTACCGATGATAATGGTTGTATGACGAGTTGCGATGTAGTGATTTTGGAACCAGTTGTTTTAAGCTGTACTTTATCTAAAATGGACTTGGTTTGTAACGGAGATAACAGTGGTGCGATTACGGCTTCAGGAGCAGGTGGTACGCTACCATATGCTTATAGTTTAGATGGTGGATCATATCAACCGGGAGCATTGTTTACAGATGTACAAGCCGGTGCTCATATTGTATCGACAAGAGACGCAAATGGCTGTTTGACGACATGTATGATAAGTTTAATAGAGCCAATATTATTAACGTGTACAACAGTAGAGGATCACGAAGCGGTCTGTGGCATAGACAATGGAGCTGCGACAGTAACTGCAAATGGTG
The DNA here is from genome assembly GCA_938003955.1 of uncultured Saprospiraceae bacterium. GTDB lineage: Bacteria > Bacteroidota > Bacteroidia > Chitinophagales > Saprospiraceae > CAJXUU01. Next base: position 35,305 of record CALKXE010000180.1, read on the forward strand.
GAACTGAAGCATATTCTTATATATGGGATAATGGAGAAACGACATCCAGTGCAATTGCCTTAAGTGGAGGTGATCACAATGTTACAGTTACAGATGCTAACGGCTGCGAAACGGTCTGCATGGTTACTATAGGTTTACCAAATGAGTTAACCTGCCTAATATCGAATGATGGCAATGTAAGTTGTAATGGAGGAAATGACGGGGCAGCAAGTGTAATCGGACAGCAAGGTGTTCCAGGATATAGCTATCAATGGAGTACAGGTACAAATACTCCGAATGTTTCTGGTTTGACCGCTGGTACATATTATGTTACAGTTAGCGATAGTGATGGATGTGAGAGTGTTTGTCTTGTGGAAATTACAGAGCCTGAATTATTAACTTGTTCAGTGTTAAATGAGAGTCAAGTAAGTTGTAATGGATTGAGTGATGGATCAGCAACAGTAAACGCTGTTGGCGGAACACCAAATAACAACGCTACAAATATATATACATATTTATGGGACAATGGAGAAACAACACAAACTGCAATAGCTTTATCAGCGGGGACACATACTGTAGTCGTTACGGATGATAATGACTGTTCAACAAGTTGTGCTGTAAACGTGATGGAACCAGCAGTTTTATCTTGTTCAATAGATGCAATAAATGTTGATTGTTCTACTTCTACAGAAGGTTTAATTCTGGTAATGGGTAGCGGAGGTACACAGCCATACCAATACAGTTTAAATGGAAGTGCATTCCAGATAGGCAATTCATTCGGATCATTAACTGCAGGAATTTATACAATTAGTACAAAAGATAGCAACGGTTGTTCTACGGAATGTTCAGTTACGATCATAAACGAGAATTGTTATTTTGACTTAGCTTTAGTTAAGACTTTAGGAAGCAGTAGTACGACACCGATTGTGCCTGGAAGTACAGTAACGTTCAACTTGGAAGTATTTAACCAAGGAACCTTAGATGCGTACAACGTACAGGTAAACGATTACATTCCAACAGGCTTGACTTTGACAGATATAGAATGGACAGCAACAGCAGGAGTGGCGACATTAAATAATGAGATTGCTACAATAGCTATAGGGGAGAGCGAAATAGTAACGATTACGTTTACAGTAGATGCGGACTTTATGGGTACGAGTATTGTGAACGATTCAGAGATTGCGAGTGCAGAAGATGTAGACGGAAACACACCAATGGATGAAGATAGTGTGCCAGGCGATAATGAAGATCCGAATGATCCGAACAATGATGATACAGATGCTACAGATGGCAGTGATGATCAGGATCCAGAAGAAATAGAAATAACACAAACATTTGATTTAGTCTTAACTAAGGAGATCAATATGACAGCTACACCTCCACCATACATGCAAGGAAGTACGGTGCAGTTTACGATTACAATATACAATCAAGGAACACTAGATGCTTACGATGTAGATGTTGCAGACTATAATCCGACAGGGTTAGGAGATGTAAGTTTAGTAGGAGTTCAAGCGGGGATTACAGAGAATGCGGTGAATGACTTCACAGTAGATTATGTAGCTGCTGGAGAAAGTGTAAGTTTCGAAGTAGAAGCGGTAATAGATGCGAACTTCATGGGAGAAAGCTTGATCAATGATGCAGAGATCACAGGAGGTAGTGATACCGATGGAGGAACTGACACGACAGATGAAGACAGTGTGCCAGGTGATAATAGTACACCGAATGATACAACAAATGACAATGATACGGCTGATGAAGATGGAGGAGATGATCAAGATCCTGCGTTAGTAATGATCGGGCAGATATTTGATTTGGCGTTGATTAAGACAATGAATTCTGGACTAAGTGATAGTCCGCTTGTGCCAGGAAGTACAGTAGTATTTGATATTACAGTATATAACCAAGGAAGCCTAGATGCCTACAATATTAATGTAAATGATTACATCCCAACCGGCTTAAGCTTAGCGGATGGCAGCTGGACTGAGACGACTGGTGTAGCTGATTTGAATACTTTGATACCGACGATTGCCGCTGGATCGAATGAGACAGTAATGATCACATTCACAGTAGATTTAGATTTCATGGGGACAAGCATTACCAACAATGCAGAGATTAGTGAAGCGGATGATGATACAGATCCAACAAATGCACCGCCGATTGATGTAGATAGTGCACCAGGCACAGAAGATGGCAGTACAGCAGATCCAAATGATGATGACACAACGTCAACGAATGGAAGTGATGATTATGATCCAGTGATGATCACGATCGAACAGACATTTGATTTAGCATTAGTGAAGAGTTTTGGAAGTAGTAGTACGACACCGATTGTACCAGGAAGTACGGTAACGTTCAACTTAGAAGTATATAACCAAGGAACGTTGGATGCATACAATATACAATTGAATGACTACATCCCAGCTGGTCTAAGTTTAGCGGATACAGACTGGAGTGAAGCATCAGGTGTAGCGACATTAAACAATGAGATACCATTGGTTGAATCAGGAGATAGTGAAATAGTGACAATCACATTCACAGTAGATTCAGACTTCATGGGTACAAGTATTGTAAACGATTCGGAGATTGCGAGTGCAGAAGATGTAGACGGTAATACGCCAATAGATGAAGATAGTGTGCCAGGCGATAATGAAGATCCGAATGATCCAAACAATGATGATACAGATGCTACAGATGGTAGTGATGATCAGGATCCAGAGGAGATAGAAGTAACACAAACATTTGATTTAGCTTTAACTAAGGAGATCAATATGGCAGCGACTCCTACACCTTATATGCCAGGAAGTACGATACAGTTTACGATTACAATTTACAATCAAGGAACCTTAGATGCTTACGATGTAGATATTGCAGATTACAATCCAACAGGATTAGGAGATGTAAGTCTAGTAGGAGTTCAAGCAGGGATTACAGAGAATGCGGTGAATGACTTCACAGTAGATTATGTAGCTGCTGGAGAAAGTGTAAGTTTCGAAGTAGAAGCGGTAATAGATGCGAATTTCATGGGAGAAAGCTTGATCAATGATGCAGAGATCACAGGCGGTAGTGATACCGAAGGAGGAACGGACACGACAGATGAAGACAGTGTGCCAGGCGATAATAGTACACCAAATGATACAGCAAATGACAATGATACGGCTGATGAAGATGGAGGAGATGATCAAGATCCTGCGATAATAGTGATCGGACAGATATTTGATTTGGCGTTGATTAAGACAATGAATGCTGGACTAAGTGATAGTCCGCTTGTACCAGGCAGTACAGTAGTATTTGATATTACAGTATATAACCAAGGAAGTTTAGATGCCTTCAATATAAATGTAAATGATTACATCCCAACAGGCTTAAGTTTAGCGGATGGTAATTGGACAGAGACAACTGGAGTAGCTGATTTGAATACATTGATACCAACAATTACCGCTGGATCGAATGCGACAGTAATGATCACATTCACAGTAGATTCTGATTTCATGGGTACAAGCATTACCAACAATGCAGAGATCAGTGAAGCGGATGATGATACAGATCCAACAAATGCACAGCCGATTGATTCAGATAGTGCGCCAGGCACAGAAGACGGAAGTACAGCGGATCCAAATGATGATGACATAACGTCAACGAATGGAAGTGATGATTATGATCCAGCGATGATCGTGATCGAACAGATATTTGATTTAGCATTAGTGAAGAGTTTTGGAAGTAGTAGTACGACACCGATTGTACCAGGAAGTACAGTAACGTTCAACTTAGAAGTATATAACCAAGGGACGTTGGATGCATACAATATACAATTGAATGATTACATCCCAGCTGGTCTAAGTTTAACAGATACAGATTGGAGTGAAACATCAGGCGTAGCGAGTTTGTTAAATGAAATAATATTTATTGAATCAGGAGATAGTAAAGTAGTGACGATCACATTTACAGTAGATTCAGATTTCATGGGTACGAGTATTGTGAATGATTCAGAGATTGCGAGTGCAGAAGATGTAGATGGTAATACACCGATGGATGAAGATAGTGTGCCAGGCGATAATGATGATCCGAATGATCCGAACAATGATGATACAGACGCGACAGATGGTAGTGATGATCAGGATCCAGAGGAGATAGAAGTAAAACAAACATTTGATTTAGCCTTAACTAAGGAAATTAATATGATAGCGACACCTGCACCTTTTATGCAGGGAAGTACTATACAGTTTACGATTACAATACACAATCAAGGAACACTAGATGCATACGATGTAGATGTTGCAGACTATAATCCGACAGGATTAGGCGATGTAAGTTTAGTAGGAGTTCAAGCGGGAATTACGGAGAATGCGGTGAATGATTTCACAGTAGATTATGTAGCTGCTGGAGAAAGTGTAAGTTTCGAAGTAGAAGCGATAATAGATGCTGACTTCATGGAAGAAAGCTTGATCAATGATGCAGAGATCACAGGAGGTAGTGATACCGATGGAGGAACTGACACGACAGATGAAGACAGTGTGCCAGGTGATAATAGTACACCGAATGATACAACAAATGATAATGATACGGCTGATGAAGATGGAGGAGATGATCAAGATCCTGCGTTAGTAATGATCGGGCAGATATTTGATTTGGCGTTGATTAAGACAATGAATGCTGGACTAAGTGATAGTCCGCTTGTACCAGGAAGTACAGTAGTATTTGATATTACAGTATATAACCAAGGAAGCTTAGATGCCTACAATATTAATGTAAATGATTACATCCCAGCGGGCTTAAGTTTAGCGGATGGGAATTGGACAGCGACGACTGGCGTAGCTGATTTGAATACTTTGATACCGACGATTGCCGCTGGATCGAATGAGACAGTAATGATCACATTCACAGTAGATGCAGATTTCATGGGTACAAGTATTACGAACAATGCAGAGATTAGTGAAGCGGATGATGATACAGATCCAACAAATGCACCGCCGGTTGATGCAGATAGTGCACCAGGCACAGAAGACGGAAGTACAGCAGATCCAAATGATGATGACACAACGTCAACGAATGGAAGTGATGATTATGATCCAGCGATGATCACGATCGAACAGACATTTGATTTGGCATTAGTGAAGAGTCTTGGAAGTAGCAGTACGACACCGATTGTACCAGGAAGTACAGTAACGTTCAACTTAGAAGTATATAACCAAGGAACGTTGGATGCACATAATGTACAGTTGAATGATTACATCCCAGCTGGTCTAAGTTTAGCGGATACAGACTGGAGTGAAGCATCAGGCGTAGCGACATTAAACAATGAAATACCATTGGTTGAATCAGGAGATAGTGAAATAGTGACGATCACATTCACAGTAGATTCAGATTTCATGGGTACGAGTATTGTGAACGATTCGGAGATTGCGAGTGCAGAAGATCTAGATGGTAATACACCAATGGATGAAGATAGTGTGCCAGGCGATAATGATAATCCGAATGATCCAAACAATGATGATACAGATGCTACAGATGGTAGTGATGATCAGGATCCAGAAGAGATAGAAGTAGCACAAATTTTTGATCTAGCGTTAACCAAAGAGTTCACAAGTTTTGGAGATACAGATAGTGATGAAATGATTAGTGCAAGTGAACTCGTAACGTTTACGATGACGATCTATAACCAAGGAACTTTAGATGCAACTAATGTTGAGATTACGGATTATGTGCCATTAGATATGATATTTAATGTATCGAATAACCCATTATGGACTGGGGGTACGAGTACCGCACCATCAGCAACGATTGCAAGTATACCAGCTGGTATGAGTACAACTATTGATATAGTTTTACAAGTAGATCCAGATTTCATGGGTACAAGTATTATTAACGATTCTGAAATTACGTCAGCGACGAATGATCTTGGACAAGATGATGAGGACAGTACGCCTGGAGATAATTCAACACCAAATGATCTAGGAAATAATGATGACGTAGCTGATGAAACTGGAGGAGATGACCAGGATCCAGAAATGATTACAGTAGGTCAGGTATTTGATTTAGCTTTAACTAAGAAGTTTGATAGATATATTGACAACAATGGAGACAATGTAATGAGTCCTGGTGATGATGTAACTTTTGTAATCAATGTTATTAACCAAGGGACAACTGATGCTTACAATATTCAACTGACAGATTACATACCTGTAGGATTAGAGTTAAATGATGCAAGCTGGAATAATACGTTTTTCCCATTGGTTGCACAATTAAACTCAAGTATTCCATTCATAGCAGCGGGTGACAATGTAGAGGTAGAAATACAACTTATGATTGACATCGAATACAGAGGCGGAAATATTATCAATTGGGCTGAGATATCGTCTGCGGATGACAATGATAATTCAACAGATGGTTTCCCAATAGATGAAGATAGTAATCCTGATAGTATAAATGGAAACGATAGCTTTGGAGGCGATGATGAAGTCGGGAATGTCAATCAAGATGAAGATGATCATGACCCTGCAATTATATCACCAGTTATTGAATTTGATTTAGCCTTAGCTAAGAAAGATCAGAGTGATTTACCAATACAAGCATACGGTGAATCGAGAGTGTTTGATATTGAGGTAACGAATCAAGGGACAGTATTGGCTACAAAATTTGAAGTAGTCGATTATATACCATGTGGATTTGAATTTTCCACAACACCAGGAGCAAACCCAGGGTGGATTTATAATTCAGCGAATAGTACAGCGACCTTCCTATATGATGAGACAGTATTGGCTCACGGAGATATGACTACATTAGAAATTGAATTAGTTGTGGTAGAGTGTACAGGAGACTTATCGTTCAACTACACAAACTATGCAGAGATTATAGATTACGATGATGATTTCAATGACTTTAATCAGGAATTGAATGATATAGATAGTGATCCAGATGCAACTAATTTTGATGATGCAGGTGGAGTGGCATGGACAGATAGTGATGATTACATAGATGGTGATGGTACTGGACAATCAGGTATCAATAATCCAGGTGTAGATACTTCGGATGAAGATGATCACGATCCAGAAAAAGTTGAGTTGTTTGATTTAGCTTTGATTAAGTCACTTGAAACAGAAGGTCCATATCAATATGGAGACCTTTTAGAATTTAATATAACAGTCTGTAACCAAGGAAATATTGGAGCTCAGAATATAGTGATAGGTGATTATTTACCTGCAGGATTTAGTTTTGATACTGCGAATAATTCTAACTGTACTCAATATGGAGATTGTGATGTCAGTGCTTGGTTACCTGCATTAGTGGCATCTTGGCCTGTGAATCCAGGAATGACCAATCCTTTAATTGCGAACACATTTACAGAAGGCCAAGTTTGGCTGTTAGAGAGTAATGGAGAAATATTTGTTGGAACATATGCTTCTACTGAATCTCCTCTTGATCAACCGAATGTTTATTATACATGTCAAGGAGTAGAAACTTGCTTTGAAGGTGGATTACTTGGAGGGAATTGTCAATTCGCAAGTGATGCGGTTATATTGACATATCTTGATTTGGATGCTATAGTAAATTGTAACGAATGGGATGACACTGGAAGTAATCCAGTGTATACTATATCCACTCTAGGTGCAGATGCATGTATTACTATACCATTATATCTTGAAATAGAGATGACAAATGGTGGGGAGAAAGACTGGATAAATTATTCAGAAATACTTAGTGCTGAGAATGAATTTGGCGATGACAGAACGGATTACGATATAGATAGTAATCCAGGGTCAAATAATCCTACAGAAAATGGTGTTGAACCAGGTGATGAAGCGGATGATGATTTAACGAGTCAAGATGACGGAGGAGAAGAAGATGATCATGATCCAGCGGGAATTGAAATCTTTGATCTTGCCCAAATTAAAACGACTAATGCGACAGCTCCTTTGGCATACGGTGATAATGTGATTTTCACATTTACGGTATATAATCAAGGAAGTATTGAAGCAAGTAGCATAGAATTGACAGATTATATTCCTTGTGGATATGAATACCAAACAAGCAATGATACTGCAGGTTGGTCTTATGATACAACTACAGGAAATGCAACGAGAGTGCTTACAGGGACATTAGTTCCAGGAGCTAGCACAACAGCGACAATCACATTAAGATTGCAACAATGTCTAGATTCTGATACCAATACATTTACAAACTTCTCAGAAATATCTGGATCTGAAAGTGAAGATCCAGATGAGCAAGCGGATGATATTGATAGTGAGTCTGATGATATGAATGATGATACTGACATCATTGATGATGAGACAGAGAACCCTAATGATGAAGATGATCATGATGTGGAAAATCTAGAAATATTTGATTTGGCATTGAGAAAGACTGTAGAGAATGAGGGGCCATATATTCCTGGAGAGAAAGCAACTTTCTATATTGATGTTTTCAATCAAGGAAATGTAACAGCAACTAACTTTATTATTACTGATTATCTAAATACCGGATTCATATTCGATGCTTCAGATAATGCAGGGTGGACAATGAGTGGAGATTTATTGAGCTATGAGGTTACCGCACCTTTATTACCAGACGAAAATACAAGGGTAGCTTTAATATTGGAAATTACAATACCAGTTGGAGCTACACCAAGTGTATGGTATAACGAAGCGGAAGTAAGTTACGCCCAAGATCCAAATGGAAACAATACGGCAGACGGTACATTAGCAGATTCTGATAGTGCACCAAACGATAATCCTGATGATGACAATGATGTGGAACCAGGAGATGATAATGATGATGTAATTGATGAAAATGTAAATGATCCATTTGGAAATGGTGACGATGACGAAGATGATAATGATGTTGTAGCTGTGATAGTAGGGTATGACTTAGCATTGACTAAGACAACAACTGAAACAGGCCCATATACATATGGACAGGCGATTCCATTTGATCTTACGATTTATAACCAAGGAGGATTAGCTGCGAGTAATATCGAAATCACAGAATATATACCTTGTGGGTATATATTTGAATCTGGATTGAATTCAGGATGGACATATGATTCAGTAACTGGTTACGCAACATATGTATATAGCAATGTATTAGCACCGAGTGATAACGATGTCGTCACGATAGTATTAAGATTGAATCAATGTAATGATCCAAATGCATTTATGAATGCAGCGGAGATTAGCAACTTTGATGATGAAAACGGAGACGAACCAGTGCTTGATGATTATGATAGTAATACAGATGCTGATCCGAATAATGATGGAGATCCAACTGATAATGAAGTGGATGGAAATCCAAATGATCCTATGAATCCAGATGAAGATGATCACGATATTGAATTGCTGGAAATATTTGATTTAGCATTCATTAAGTACATAGATGACAAAGGTCCTTATGGTCCTGGCGATATTGCGGAGTATAAGATGGTCGTGTACAATCAAGGAAATTTAGATGCTTATAATGTAGTAGTCACAGATTACTTAAATGAAGGTTACATTTTCGATGGAGGGGTCAATGCAGGATGGATACAAACAGGAAATCTAGTGCAGACAACATTGGCTGGACCGATAGCACCTGGAGACAACGTAGAGCTGACTTTATATCTTGAAGTAATTGTACCAGAAGGTGCGAGTATAGCAAGTTGGTATAATGAGGGTGAAATCAGTGGTGCAGATAATGATCTAGATCCAAATAATGAAGATCCTTTAGATGCGGATAGTACACCAGATACGGATCCAGACAATGATAATGATCTAGTGGACGGACCGGATGATGATCCAATCTTTGATGAAGAAGATAACAACGATAATGTAATTGATGAAGATCCAAACGATCCATTCGGCAACGGTGATGATGATGAAGATGATAATGATGCTGCGGATATCTTAGTCGTTGGAGGATTAGGAGATACAGTATGGAAAGATATTGACGGTGATGGAATACAAGATGCAGGAGAACCTGGAGTTGCGGGAGTCGTAGTAACCTTAACGGATTGTGAAGGCAACATTGTACAGACTGAGACGACAGGTGCAAATGGATTCTACTTCTTCAATAATCTAATACCAGGAGATTATCAAGTACAGTTTGATATCAGTGCTTTACCAGAAGGATGTGCATTTACGCAACAAAACATTGGAAATGATGATACAGTTGATAGTAATGTAGATCTTAATGGACTTGCACCATGTACAAATATCCAAGGAGGAGAATATGACAGCACGTTTGATGCGGGGCTATTGATCTTAGTTAATATTGGCGATTTTGTATGGCATGATTTAGATGGAGATGGAATACAAGATGCAGGCGAACCAGGAATAGAAGACGTATATGTTTTCTTATTTGATGGAGATAATAACCTGATTGATTCGGAAATGACAGATGCAGACGGATATTATCTATTCGAAAACATCTATCCAGGAACCTACTATTTAGCGTTTGGCGATCCTGATGGATTTGAAACTACGTTCCCTAATACGACAGCGGATGATATGGATAGTGATATTACAAATTTCGTATTTAGTTCATATGGAAGTACGTCGGATCTATTCACAATCGACTACGGACAGGAAGATGATCTGACATTTGATGCCGGATATTACATGTGTGTACCGATCGGAGAATTAGTATGGTATGATCTAGATGAAGATGATGTATATGATTCAGTAGAGAATGGAATTAACGGATTAGAAGTTAATCTATATAGATTAGAGGGAGGAACATATGTATTATATGAGACTCAAGTGACAGGGCATAAGCCAGGAACAGCATCTGATGATGGATACTATAAGTTCTGTGCTCCACCAGGAACATATTATGTAGAAGTAGAAATGCCACCACTAGGGTTAGTTTTAGCACAAGCGAATCAAGTAAATACTTTAGCACTTACGAATTCAAATGAATCGATATTAGATAGTGATATGACGAATGATTTTGGAAACAGTACAACGGCATCATTTAAAGTATTATCGGGTAAGATACTCTGTAACATAGGAACTGGATTCTACCCAATGGCGACATTAGGAAATAGAGTATGGTTTGATGATAATGAGAATGGAATACAAGATACTGGTGAAGAATCAGTATCGAATGTGAAAGTATTGGCAATATCTGAAGCAACTGGTCAAGTTATCAAACAAACATTTACAGATGCAAATGGATTGTATAAATTAGATTACTTGAGAAAAGAAGCTTATTATATTAAAGTTATACAACCAGCAGGATATGGATTTACCCAACCAAATACTGGGGATGATTCTTTAGATAATGATATCGATCACACGAACGGTGCAAATACTACAAGATCATATAGTTTGAAACCAGGAATGGAGATAACAAGTGTAGATGCAGGAATTGCCTTTGGTGTACTACCATTGACATGGATAGATGTGAAAGCTGAAAGATTGGTTACTGATAATGAGATAAGTTGGATGACAGCGGATGAAATTGATGCGAGTCACTTTATAGTAGAGAGGGCACGCAATCAGAATTTAGAGTTTGTAGAAATCGGAAGAGTAGAAGCGAACAATGAATTAGGAGTTAATAATTACTCACTAGTAGATGATGAGAGTGATGATTCAGGCACGTACTACTACAGAATCAAGCAAGTAGATATAGACGG
>CALKXE010000181.1 GCA_938003955.1 uncultured Saprospiraceae bacterium
ATAGGCAAATCTCAGTCTAATTGTTGGAGTAAAATACTAGAAAATGACATATTGGTCGTGCATTTGATGTTATAACGGACTTTTTTAGAGTATAGTGTGTGTGTAAGGAAGTAAATTTAGATCGTTTAGATGATAGGCAGCTAGACTATTAGACCGTTTCACTTTTCGACTTATCGATTTTGGTTGTCGATTTTAGATATTTATACTATTAAATATGTTTAGCATGTATTCATAAACCAGTCTAACTAAATTAGACTTCTCAAATTCATTTTCCTGGTTTCGATGATATTTAATAAAAGGTATCCCATCCAAATTAATTCAGAAAGGATACCTAAATATAGGGTGCTCCATTTTCATAATCTTAAGAGGCTCACCATTAATTGTAATATAGTGGATGCCACTGCTCAACTGACTTACATCAATTTTTTCTCCTCTAGATATCTCACCTTGCTGCACAACTTGACTATTTGAAAATATCTGATATTGAGAATAATCATCTATCCCATCAACTGTAAGATACTGATCTATTAATGTAGGATAGACCGTAAATTTGCTTTTATACATATCAATTGACCTTACTTCTGAATAGGCTTTTTGGCCATCTAAATCTATCTGTTCCAACCTGTAAAAAACCATTCCTTGATGCGATTCTTTATCGATATAATTGTATTCCTCTTCTGAGTGAGAATCTCCTCTTCCACTTACATGTCCTATCGTATTCCACGTAAATCCGTTAGTGCTTCGCTGGACATTCCAACCGTCATTATTGATTTCAGAGATGACTTTCCATTTCAATTCCACTTGTTCTTTTCTTTTCTCAACATCAAAACTAACAAGGTCTACTGGGAGAGTCATATCATTTCCCACAAGATATAATGCTACATTATTTAGAAATCCTGAAGTACTTCCAGTAGATGGGTTAAATGGATCTGGCCAACTAGAATAAAATGACCATGTATAATAATACTTCAAAGGAGGGTAAGCCCATTGCACACCTACTTCTCTCCCCGATCCATAATTACAATTAAATCTCAATCCTATCCAATATGTGGTATTAGGTTCTATAGCAAGTTGTGGACCGACTGGGTGCTCATTCCAAACACCATTAATTGGACTTGCTAAATAGTCATCAACAAGCTTATCATCCGGTCTATCAATTGTGGCATGATCACTATAAATAGAAAATTTTATATCACATGTACCTCCTAACGTCGGATGATCATAAATACCATAATGAGTAAAAAATCCTGAATCGCCAGCCCCAGTTTCAATTTTTATCCAGACAATTTGATTTTGACCATAAGAACCATATCCAGTGTGTGTTGTATTTCCAAAAATTTGTGCTGTCATTTCACTTGAAAATAGGATAAGAATAAAAAGTAGAAAATTTTTCATATTTAAGGTGTTTTGTTAATTAATGTGATAGAAATATTTATAAATATTAGCGCTCTTCCTTAAATTACCAGAGCTAACTTGCCACTGGTTAGAATAAACCTCCTAATGGTCGTCTATATCAGGTAAATGGTATTGAGCTCTTTCTATTAAGTGCTCTAAAAAGATGAATTGGTTACCCTCATCTATGAAAAAATATATTTCGATGTGATTTCAAAAAGTTCTTTTCATGCTGTATGACTAAAAACAGTTACCCAATCAGCACACCTAATCCATTATATCCATTACGTCATTTCCTCATTTCTTTGTAACATTGCAAGTAAGCTTTTCGTATATATTCAACAAACTCCTTCCATGCGATACATATTTATTATTCTTATTTCTCTAGGCCTTTGCTATGGCGCATACGAAGGCTATCAATTACGAAAGCTTACAAAAGAACAGACAGAATACAAGGAAGCCTTAGCAGAAATGAATAGGATCAACTATGGCTTATTCAACATGGAATTATGGAAGGATAAGGCATTATCCGTTTTCATGGGTCGAATTGATAAATTCAACTTAAATCCAGAGGTTTATAAAGAGATAGACAGAGAACTAAATGTATACTTAGGTAAATTATATGTGGAATGGATATCATCTGGAGCATTATCAAACATGCTTTTGGACGAGGGCGCAAAACAGGGAAAAATCCCTAAACCAATGGTTTTTTTGCTTAAAAATTCAATTAGTGATATGGTAAGAGGACTAAAACTTCATCTAGAAATCCCAACCTACTCAAAAGTACTTACGGCTGAAATCAGAAAAAATGAATCAATGCTTGTTGGCTATCTGCAAGAAGCACTTAAAGCTATGTTGTTTGATGCCACGAATGAAAGTATGAAAGACGCCCGTATACCTATCTATGAAAAGTATGGCTACACAACTTTACTCGACACAAATACTGACTTAAAAGAAAGAGTAACATCACTCGATACAGCCATAAGTTCTAAGATCAAAATAGTCTACTCTATCGTACTAGGACTAGTCGTTCTCTGTTTATTACTTTATGGAGTTATAGGTGGAGTATCAGCTATAAGTCTTATCTCTTTTGCATCGATCATCCTATTGCTGCTCGGTGTTTCTATGCCTATGATTGATATTGATGCGAGACTCAATAACTTCACGATGGACATCTTAGGTACTCAATTATCATTCGATGAACAATATCTTTACTATCAATCAAAATCGATTCTTGATGTCACTTGGACATTGATCGAAGGCCGAGGAATAGACCTCAAGATTGTCGGTATTATGATTCTACTTTTTAGTATCGTAGTCCCTTTTATCAAATTAGTTCTTTCTGCAACCTTCTTATATAGCGATAAGATTAGAAATAGCAAACTCGCAAAAGGCATCATCTATCACCTCGGAAAATGGAGCATGGCAGATGTTTTTGTAGTAGCTATGTTTATGGCTTATATCGGTTTCTATGGAATCATAACTGCACAACTGGGTGACATCGGCAGGAATCAAACCGGCTATGCCGTCGAGACCCTTAATTACAGTAAGCTATCTCCGGGAGCATTGTTTTTCACTACTTATTGTATTCTTAGTATTATTACTGGAATATTGATTAAGAGGTGGGAAGGAAAGCAGGGATTTAATGGATAATTGAGAATTGAGAATTGAGAATTATTAATCGCGAGGATTCAATAAGCAATGTCCTCAGTAAATCCCGTGATCATTGAGCTGAGTTCAACGAAGATCTGTGAGCACATTATATAACACAAATGCATAATAACGCCAATGCCTTTAACCCAACACACCTAGATGTTTGCCTGTAAACCTGCACCTAAAGTGGGATATTCTCAACTAGCGGATAACTCTATTCTACAGCAATTTCATCGTTTAATTTCTTACATGATTACTCCATTTATGTACATTTGCGCGTAAAAACGGTGTTATAATTCATTAATATTATGAGCCGCTCGCCGCTGCCGGCATTCATTTTTTGCATTGCAAAAAAGACGACCAAGGGCTTGGTTGTTTGCAAGCAAGCCAACCTGGGACCAAAAAACGCTAGGCTGGTATATTTTCTTAACGCTAATATCAAATGAAAATTGAACGCGCGTTTGCTGTGCAAGCCACACTTATACCGATTACTATTGAATTTGCCGCATACATTCGTCTGCAACATTCAATATGTATCGGCATTAACCAATATTCTTATGCGGCAAATTGAAACACAATTGGTATTATCTAAACCTCTTAGACTCGCTACGCTCAAACAGTAAAAGCTTCTTTACGAATTTGAATTCAATATTAGCTAAAAACATAAATGCCGAAAACAAAACAAAATAGTATTTGGTTAAAAATATTAGATTTTATGGTCGATTCATTTCATAAAAGAGACCTACTCCTGAATCCACCTAGAGTTTTTGCCCGAGAATTTTCAATTACAAAAATCTCTTGTTTACACAAAAATCTCTAGACCGAACGCAAGCGGACAATGATCTTCCGATTTGGTGTTATTAGAGTGGTTTCGAATGAATTCGAAACGACATTGGCAATCTTCTAACACTAAATCAGTGAAAACCCCTAAGTACATATAGGTAAATTGAAATACTTTAGTGCTAACATTATGTGGTTATCAAAAAACATAATAACTTCCGTTACTGGGACGATCACATTTCCTAGACAGGCATGAAAATATCTAAAACATTTATTTGTTTACTTTTTATGTAGGGTATCAAAGAACAAGTTCGTTTATTCAATAATAGATGTAGAATTTAAACGATTTGAAATAAAAACCCTATGACATTAGCTTTACAGATCAAGAAAAAATTAAGACTGGCGAATAATTTTAGTGCCATTAAATTTTTATTTTGGATTATAAATTAAAACCCTAGAAACAAAAGAAGATCATTAAATATAAAGCTTCGATTTTCAGCAAAAAAATTTAAACTTATGAAAATTCGATAACTGAACTTTAGAGACCACAGGAAATAATTAAGTGTTCTACTTATTTTTTAGTGCCATTAAATTTTCATTTTGGTTAAAAAATTAAAAACCCCAGAAACAAAAGAAGATCATTAAATATAAAGCTCCGATTTTCAGCAAAAAAAAATTTAAACTTATGAATAAAATCATACTACTTTTTACTCTTTTTACCTTTTCGGGGTTGTCGGCAAACGCTCAGGCATACCCGGATAGACATAATACCTCTTATACAGACGCATGGGTTTCTTGTGAAGAGTCAGAATCTCCGAATATAAAGCGAGATGCTGGACATTGGATTATGTATGATTTTGGTGATCAATATTCTTTGCACGAATCCACAATATGGAATTTCAATGTGCCAGATACTACATCTAGAGGTATGAATGATATCGTGATAGATTACTCAAACGATGGAGAAGAATGGATAGAACTAGGTGAATACACTGTTGCTGAGGCTCCAGGGTCTACTATCTATCAAGGTGATGAAGGACCTAACTTCGGTGGCGTAATTGCTAAGTACATTTTGATTTCTATAATCTCGACACATGGCGATGCTAGCTGCGCAGGCATGAGTGAATTCCGAGTAAATGCGACAATATCTACATCTACAAACATAACTAATAAAGAACTTGAACTAGAACTGGAAGCAAATCCAAATCCTGCTTCAGAATTCACAATGATAAAAGTAGGAGAAGTACTAACGGATCTTCAATATTCACTTCTTGATATGTCTGGAAAATTATTGAGACAGGGGAAAGTTACAAATACTAATTTCCGACTGAATACATCAGCCCTTACTAGTGGTGCATATACATTGACTGTGCATAATCAAGATGGGAACAAGTCTATTCTTGTCAACGTAGTCAACAACTAATCTACTCCAAAACTCAAAAAATTTTAAACTTATGAAAACACTAGTTAAAATATTTTGCTTATCAATTCCTCTCAGTCTGATGAGTCAGTCATATACAGATTACCTTGGAGCAGGTCATGACGTTGGGATGACTATCACAGCGAGCAGTAGTAATGCAAAATCACCAGCTTCGAACACGCTATCAGGCAGTGGTATGGATAGTAAATATTTCTCTGCAGCTCGTTTTCTAGGTCAAGCTACTTTTGGCCCTTCACCTGATATGGTAGAAGAATTATTGCTGACAGATAACGACTTCGGGGCCTGGGTAGATGATCAATTCAATTTACCAATAACTTACGTACACCCTATTATGGATGATTTATGGGAAGATATCGTAGCATTCAAAGTGAGCCAAGGAGAAATCGAAGAAGAAATATTTGGACCTTGGTCAATTAACTTCGAATATGCATGGCATCAAGCTATTATGACCACTGACAGTCATTTAAGACATAAGATTGCACATGCGCTTAGTCAAATATTAGTTGTGTCAAGAAATTCTGATATTGGAGATTGGGGTGATGGGATGTCTTCTTATTACGACATGTTGCAGGAGCATTCATTTGGGAATTATCGCGACCTATTAGAAGAAATGACGTACACGTTTCAGATGGGCTACTACCTAAGTCACCTAAATAATGCAAAAGAAAACGAAGAAGCAAATACAAGTCCTGATGAAAATTATGCAAGAGAGATCATGCAGCTTTTCTCTATCGGATTATATGAGCTTAATATAGATGGTACTAGAGTATTGGATGGTACTGGCAACCCTATTGCAACCTATGGTCAAGATGATATTCAAGAATTCGCAAAAATATTTACTGGACTAGGAATAGGAGAACTAATGTATCCTAATGATTGGCCATTTCAACCATTCTTTGGTTTAGATACTTGGGCGGCAGTAAAAGATGCGCCGATGGTGATGTATCAAGATTTTCATGAGACTTCAGAAAAAACACTCCTCGGTGGTCAATTAATACCTGCCAATCAAACTGGAGAACAAGATATCTCTGATGCGATTGACAACTTGTTTAATCATCAGAACGTAGGACCTTTTATATCTACGCTATTAATAAAACGTTTAGTAAAATCTAACCCTTCACCTCAATATGTAGAAAGAGTTGCTACAGCGTTTAACGATAACGGAAGTGGTGTGCGAGGAGATATGAAAGCGGTTGTGAAGGCAATACTAATGGATACTGAAGCGAGAAGTGGTGAAGCTATGTTAAATCAATCTGCTAGCAGAGCTAAAGAACCAATGCAAAAAATGTTAGCATTTGCAAGGTCGATGCCTCTGGTAGTTGAAGATAATAGATATTGGAATCTCACTTGGGACTTTGCTAATGCAACAGGTCAAGGGCTTATGAATTCTCCTACAGTGTTTAATTTCTACCCTCCGAATTTCGAACCGCTTGGTGAGTATGCTGATTTAGAATTAACGGCTCCAGAACTAAAACTTCATAATACCAGTTCATCTGTCAATTACATGAATTATATGTATTCTCTTTGTTTTTGGAATGAAGAAAACCCCGGACAACATATACTATTCTATCATTGGGAAAACCCGTATGAATTTGACCCCGCTCCATTTCCTTATACGAAATACGATCAAAATTATTTTCTCCAATATGCAGATGATCCAGAGGTACTGGTAAATGAGTTGGACAAACGACTTACTTATGGTCAATTAACTGATGAAACCCGAGATATAATCATACCCGTCCTGCACGATTTGCAAGACCCATGGGGTGATTGGTGGAAGATCCAAAGAGTGAGAAATGCCTTGTATTACATTCTTATATCACCTGAATATAATATCACAAAATAGAAGACAAATTCAATTCAAGGATTTGGGATTACAAATCTATTATTTAAGATAAAAAAGATAACAAATGGGACATCACCATCATAAAATAAATAGAAGAACATTCCTCGGACAAGCTAGTTGTGCTGCAGTAGGAATGTCAACATTATATAACACTATACTTAATCTAAAAACAATGAATGCATCAGCTGCATTCAACTTACCTAGTGTACCAAATCCGTTTGATGATTATAAAGCGATTGTGTGTATTCTGCTTTCGGGTGGAGCTGATTCGTACAATATGCTTGTACCAACTGGCACAAGTGACTATAATGAATACTCGGTAACTAGATCTAATCAAGCCATTCCCGTAGGTGATCTAATTCCTATCAACCCAACGAATACAGCTGGAAAAGAGTTTGGATTGCACCCTAGTATGACCAATATGGCTTCAATTTTCGAAGCTGGGAACATGGCATTTGTATCCAATGTTGGTTCATTGATAGAACCAACTGATAAGGACTCATTTTATAATGGTTCTACTGATCTACCACTAGGATTATTCTCTCATGCAGATCAAGCTGCACACTGGCAGACAGGGATACCACAAGATCGAGTTGCAACAGGATGGGCAGGAAAGATCGCAGACATGCTCAACTCCCTGCCAAATGGACCAGCCAGTAACCCTATCATCTCAATGAATATCTCCCTTTCAGGTAGTAATGTCCTACAAACAGGTAACGAATCTGTACAATACACCTTAGATAGAGAACAAGGAGCAATAGGAATTTTGGGACATAATGCATTTCAGGATAACTCTTGGTTAGAAAGTGATCTAAGAACGGAGGCCGTCGACAATATTATTGATGCCCAATATCAAGATATATTCAAGAAAACTTATACGAATACTATAAAAACAGCAAGAGATGGTAATATACAATTTATTGAAGCTCTAAACAATGCTACTCCTTTGCAAACTGAATTTGAAATTTGTAGCGGGCAGCCTTATAATTGTCTATCCACTGCTATGGAGATGATTGCTAAAACAATCAATGTCAGGGAGGCACTAGGTATGAAGCGTCAAGTTTTCTTTGTAGAGTATGGCGGGTGGGATCATCACGATGAGCTACTCGATAATCAAGCGACTATGCTAACAGAAGTGGATAACGCTCTTGGAGCATTCAATAATGCAATTACCGAAATGGGACTGCAAGATAGTGTCACGACTTTCTCAATTTCAGAATTCTCAAGAACATTAACTTCAAATAGCAATGGTACTGATCATGCTTGGGGAGGAAACATGTTCGTTATGGGAGGTGCTGTTAGTGGTAAAAAAATATACGGCCAATATCCTCAACTGGCGCTAGGTACAAATCTGGAAATAGGCAATGGAGTCATATTACCTACTACCTCTGCAGATGAATATTTTGCCGAACTAGCTATGTGGTACAATGTTCCGAAGAGTGGACTGTTAGATATATTTCCAAATTTGGGTAATTTCTATTCTGTTACCTCTCCCGATAGTCCCATCGGGTTTATGAATATGTAGCGAGTTTAAGAAAACAATGAAAATTGAACTAATCAATTGACATTTAATATAATCCCGATATGAATTGATATTTGTATCGGGATTATTTTTTTTTGATTTTGAGTGATTTATAGTTTCACAAATTTCCTTACTAATTGCTTATTTCCAGTTAGCACTTTCAGAAAATAGACACCTGAAGACAGTTGAGATAAATCTACAACATCAGTATCAACATCTAAAACCTTAACTACTCTTCCATTTTGCGCAGTTATTTCTAACCCACTTATTATCAATCCTACTTTATCAATTTTTAGCGTATTAATCACCGGATTAGGCGAAATTGATATTTGCTGATTCGGCTGATCTTCTGTATCAGAGATAACCCAACAAGAAAAAGAGTACTCGTCCAAAAGGCTAGCAGACTCCTCTTCGTATACACCAGTATTGATAGTTACATAATTGTCTTCATATGGAGAAAAATGATAAGCTTTAGAGACCAAATCAATATTAACAACATCTGTAGGTCCAGAGACTACCTTAGTGTGTCTGATTCTGTCTTCAGACCATGTCAAGGGCTCTCCTTCTTCTACTATAAATTCTTGAGATTCGGCATCACAATCAACTATAAAAAGATGGCAGCCATTTGTAGCACCATTCGTGAATGAATCATCCATCATAGTCAAGATTCCATCTTTAATTCTTACAGCCGTTTTTTCATCAACTCCAATTCCCAAAGCCGTCTTTTGATAATCTTTTTCAATTCTAGCCAAAAATGCTACCATTCTACCTCTTCGCTCTCGTTCATCAAAATGACTATCAAAAATGATTGGTAAAGGTAAAGGCATTATTAAAAATGGTCTATTATCTATAGTCATTCTATCATTATAGGGATCTGCAAGCGCTTGCTCCGAGGTAACTGTACCATTCTCAGCGGTAAACTGATACTGCCCCATGATGGCCATACCTGCACTTGTACCTCCTACCGGCATCCCCTTATCCAATATTGCGAAGTTAAGATATTGCTGCAGTGGTGTTCCTCTCCAATAGCTCAAATACTCCCACTGATCGCCACCTGCAAACCAAACCGCTTCAGCTTTCAGGATTCGGTCAAGCACATAAGGATCATAAGAAGCATTGGGATTATGACAAACTATCGTTTCAACTGAATTAACATTCACCCCTAGCTCTGAGTACAAATAATCATTATATCCATCAGATCCTGACGTACGGAGTACTAGTACATCACCTCCTCTAGCATCCTCCAAAAACAATTTCATAGCATAATCCACTTCAGTACCTCCACCCATTACTGTGAGTGTAAACGCTAGATCCTCGGCAATTGCATCTATATTATTCCCAGTAAAATAAGAGGTATAGGACTGCGCAACAATTGATGAAATAGCTACAAAAAAGACTATAAATGATGTCAAAACTCTCATAAATAATTGTTTTACATTTGCAATAATTCAAATATAGATAATTATGCAGAATCTAATGCCATTCCATCTTGCCATCCCTGTTTCTGACTTAGATGAAACAAGAACATTTTACAGAGAAATCATCGGATGTAAAGAAGGGCGATCTGATAAGCAATGGGTGGATCTTGATTTCTTCGGACATCAATTGGTTCTTCACATGGACGAAAATAGAACACAACCAAACGTAGATGCCTCAAACGAAGTAGATGGTCATGCTGTACCAATTCCACATTTTGGAGTAGTACTCAAATGGGATGATTGGCATCTATTAGTAGATAGATTAAAAGCGGCAAAAATAAAGTTTGGGATTGAGCCATATATCAGATTTGAAGGTAAGCCTGGAGAGCAAGCAACCATGTTTTTTTATGACCCGAGTGGGAATGCATTAGAATTTAAAGCATTTCGTGATATTAGTAATTTGTTCGCAACTTAGACAATTACTGTCTAGTTAAAGCCAGTAGATTGACTGCACAACTAAGAAATTAATAGAGACATTTTCAAAATATTGATTCAAGTAATTTTCTTATCCAAGTTGAGTAAACCGATCAAAATGTTATCATTTTATTAATTATTAAGTCCAAAACTTCCAAATAGCCGATGATATCGAAGTTTACAAAGGCTTCGTTACAATTTAATATACCCATTACATATATTCGGGCTAGATTTTGATTTATACTGATCCAATCAATATTCCAAAAATTGGAATATTCATTTATCGGTATTACACCAAGTCCAAAAGTAATATTACAAAGAGGCTTGGAATTACAACTTACTATGAAGATTACAGAACATTTTGAAAAAGCAAAAGGGGACACCCTTGTATCATTTGAAATACTGCCCCCTTTGAAAGGTGGAAGCATGAAAGCAATATTTGATAGTCTAGATCCATTGATGGAATTTAAACCTCCATTTATTGATGTAACCTACCACCGAGAAGAATACATATATAATATGCGTCCGAGCGGATATTATGAAAAAACATCTATTAGAAAAAGACCGGGTACAGTAGGTATCTGTGCATCGATCATGCATCGATATGGTGTAGATGCCATTCCGCATTTGATCTGTGGTGGTTTTTCCGTAGAGGAAACAGAAAATGCACTAATAGATTTAGCTTTCTTAGGTATAGATAATGTATTAGCACTAAGAGGTGATGCAAGACAATTCGAAGACAAATTCGTACCTGAAGTAAATGGCCACAAATATGCAAGCGATCTAATCAAACAGATAGCAAGTATGAATACAGGTGCTTATCTAGATGCTAATATCGAAAATGGAGCAAATACTGACTTCTGTATAGGATTAGCTGGTTATCCAGAAAAACATTATGAAGCGCCAAATCTAGCTCAAGACATAGAGTTTACAAAGCGAAAAGTAGAGGCTGGTGGAGATTACATAGTCACTCAAATGTTTTTTAACAACCAGAACTTCTTCGACTATGCTAAAGCTTGTAAAGCAGCCGGTATAGATGTGCCTATCGTTCCGGGTTTAAAGCCATTGACAAAAAAGTATCAATTGAGCTCTATTCCAAGAAAATTCTTCATCAACATGCCTGAAGAACTAGTAAAGGCCGTTGAAAAAGCAAAAGGCGATCAGATCAAAGAAGTTGGTATAGAATGGTGTATTCATCAGTCTCAAGAACTTAAAAAAGCGGGTGTACCTTGCCTACATTATTATACTATGGGTGATGCAGAGACAACTAAGAGGATTGTTTCAGCACTGTGATACTATCAATTAGTTTCAAGATACAAGATGTCGGAGGTTTTGAAAACCTCCGACATCTCTATTTAAGTTGATTAGATATTATTTATATTTAAATTCCAAAAAGCTACCGAACTATTCATCATATGACTCTCAAAAAAGCTGCAAAGTACGTTTCCATATTTCTTGTATTTATTGTAGTGCTTTTGATAGCCGCTGTATATTTTGCCAACAAAGAGAGTACTTATATTGGTGAACATAAGGCTACCAATGGTAATACTGCGACTATAATATTGATAGATGGATTGGACCAAGCCCGTTTTCAAAACTCACTAAAAAAAGGAAAACTACCAAATCTACAAAAGCTAGTAAACAAAGGCACATATATCGAGAATGGGATAGGGTCTTTTCCAAGTATGACTGGTTATGCTTTCTATCCTTTCATTACCGGCCACGATGCCGTAGAAAGTGGTATTATAGGATTGAGATGGTTTGATCGGTCTCTTGATGTAGGTAATCTTCGTAATTATGTTGGAAGGACCAATGTATGGATGAATCAAGATATTACAGATACGATTAAGACATTTTACGAATTAAGTGGTGACCAATATACAGCAAGCATCAATTCTTTTATGAACAAAGGTGTGGCCGATGCTCGAATCACTGGCTGGACACATACTACTGCAAAATTTGAAGGTAAGTCATTTATCGGTCCATTGAGGTCTATTCCATTTGCTGGAAAAGAACTGGCAAAAAACCACTATCAACACGAGTCAGAAGTGATGAAAATGGCAGCTGATCAATTGGAAAAAAACCCCAAAGTGCAATGGATCGCACTCCCCTCCCCTGATGCAACTTTTCATGTCGATGGGATGACTGACTACTACGATAATCTAGTACAATATATAGATAGCTTGATTGGCGACTTCCAAGTCAGTATCGATGAATTGGGTCAAACCGAAACTAGAATGCTAGCCATAGTAACTGACCATGGTATAGCTAGTGTAGAAAACAATATTGATTTTATCAAAGAATCAAAAGATGCAATAGGACTTGATCTGATTAGAGGAAATGCTGTAAACTACCGAAGTATGCAACTGAAAGAACCACTTTCTGACTTTGTAGATAAGGATGGGTACTTTGTCATTAATGGAAACTTAAGTGCCATGCTGTATATGAGAGATCCTTCTGAATCAGGAACAGAAAGCTGGAGATCCAATCTATCATATGAACAGTTGATTAATCATACAAAAAATGGTGCATCAAATAATCTACCCGAAAGAATAGCCAACATGGAAGGTTTGGAGTTTGTCATTTTCCGAAAGGATAAAAATACAATCATTGTAAAAAACAAAAAAGGTGAAGCCTCAATCGAAAATCGAGGTGATGCATTTAACTATAATCCTATTAGTGGAAATCCTTTTGAATACAATGAAATAGATTTACTAGATACATTCCTAACTGCTGAACAATGGTTAGAAAAAACGATCAATACGGATTATCCAGATGCCGTATACCGCCTCTATTCCGTAATGGATATGCCTAATGTTGGAGATTTCTTCCTTACGAGTCAAGAAGGGTATGATTTTGCTAAAGATTATGAAGTAATAGTAGGAAATTACAAAGGCGGCCATGGTGGCATCAAAGCAAATCAACTTAGAGTACCGTACATCCTATCTATACCGGATCAGGAGTCAAAAAAAATAGATCATATGAGGTCAGAAGATGTAGGTAAAATGATTGGTAATTGGCTAGGTTTTTCAGAGAATTACTAACAATTGGGATTTATTATCCCCAAATAGCATCAATGTCTATTTGAATCAAGCAATATTTATACTTTTGCACGATCAATATTTTGATCACAAAACAATCTGAGTAAAATCCATTTCGTATCAAAGTGGAAAACTTAGTTTGATAGTCTTCTTCGGAGGGCTTACAAAAAAACATATTATGCCAGACATTAAATTATTCAGCGGATCTAACTCCAAATATCTTGCTGAAAAAATTGCTGACCATTATGGATATCCTTTGGGAGATATCGAACTTAAAAAATTTGCAGACGGCGAAATGCAAATTGTCATTAATGAATCAGTTAGAGGAGCATACGTCTTTTTTATCTGTTCTACTTTTGCCCCAGCGGAAAACTTACTAGAGCTTCTTCTTATGATAGATTCTGCGAAGAGAGCTTCCGCAGGATATATCACTTGTGTAATGCCGTACTTCGGATATGCAAGACAAGATAGAAAAGACAAACCTAGAGTTCCAATCTCTGCAAGGTTAATGGCCAATGTTCTTGAAGCTGCCGGTGCAGACAGAGTAATGACTATGGATCTTCATGCAGATCAGATCCAAGGATTCTTTGATAAGCCAGTGGATCACTTGAAGAGTGAAGCTATATTTATGCCGTACCTTCAGAGTCAAGACTTAAGTAATGTAACATTTGCCTCTCCTGATGTAGGAGGTGTAAAGAGAGCAAGGTCGTATGCACAATACTTCGAAAGAGATCTTGTCATCTGTGATAAAGAAAGAAGAAAGGCCAACGAAGTAAAAACAATCACAGTAATTGGTGAAGTAAAAGGTGCAGATGTTATCATGGTAGATGATATATGCGATACTGCAGGCACGCTTTGTAAAGCTGCCGACGCTCTAATGGCAAAAGGTGCAAAGAGTGTTAGGGCTATGTGTACGCACCCTGTATTATCAGGTAACGCATACGAAAATATCGAAAAAAGTAGTCTGACAGAACTGATAGTTACCGACACTATTCCACTAAAGAAAAAGAGTAAGAAAATAATTGTATTACCATGTGCAAAGCTTTTTGCTAGAGCAATAAGAAATACACACGAGTATAAATCTATCGCTGCACTGTTTGTTGAAAAGTAAAGAGTCTTTTGTGGAGCCAAGAGATTTTTGTGGAGTAATTCGAAGATTTACGGGCAAAAACTCGAAGCGAAGATTTGTGGGCAAAAACGCTCACTACTATATTAAATCTTTAGATCCTTCAGCAAAAAGTCGTATAAAACTTAGAAATATTGAAAACCTTCTATTGCGGATGATCCACAGTAGAAGGTTTTTTGATTTCTTGATATTCAAAAATTGGCAATCACTCTAATGTCAATTCCAATTCATTGGAATTCACTATCCAGAATACAACTTCTATCCACCTTTCCTAGGTGTCTAACCCTTTCCCTACCTTACCCTTCAAAGGGCAAGGAGCCGTTCCATGGCTCTGGCAGTCTTGGTTAATGTACAGACATAAAAAGTATGGCAATCACTCTAATGTCAATTCCAATTCATTGGAATTGACTATATATTTTAGAACTTCTGTCCACCTCTCAACATAGCATAGTAACATCTTTCTTTTAAAAAGAAAGAGATGAACACATCCTATCTTTTATCTGACTTCGCTCCGCAAAGACCCCCTTATGCTTCCAATGAATTGTAGGCGACAATGGCCATCTGCCTCCTTGAAACAAATCCATCAAATCAAACAAATATTCCAAATCAAACATTTTCCTAAAAAACATTGTACTTTAGGGTTACAAACCTAAAGCCAGCGTACACCTTTTGATAACGAACGATACTGATATAGAATTAATAGTCTCAAAAATCCGATCCGGAAAAGCTGGTCGTGATGAGGTATTGATATCTCTATATCATGAT
>CALKXE010000182.1 GCA_938003955.1 uncultured Saprospiraceae bacterium
CTAAAGATCTAGATTCCTTTTCTGTCAGAAACTGATTGAGCTCTTCATTATTTTCCTCAAAGATTGATTCTACTAGGTTTTCTGATAATTCGTTGTGGATCGGCAAATACACTTTGAATTCAGTGCCGACATCTAAAATACTTTTGACTTCGATGGCCCCTCCCATTAGATCTAGTAGTTCTTTTATCAAAGCTAGGCCGATTCCAGAACCCTCACCTGTTTTGATAGAACTGTTATTTACTTGGTAGAAGTGATCAAATACTTTAGTGAGGTCTTTTTCTGAGATCCCTTGACCAGTATCTTTGACTGTGATACTTAGTTGAGGTATGTTATTGTACTCTATTTCTTTTAGACTCAGAGTGACAGCCCCTTTTTCGTCTGTGAATTTTATAGCATTGGACAACAAATTATAACAGATCTGTTGAATTCTAATTTCGTCATAATCCATAATCAATCTATCCATTGTAGTTTGGAATTGAAGATCAATCTGTTTGTCTGCTGCCATGGAGTAGAATGATGCCGTCAAGTATCTTAGATAAGCCACCATGTCTCCTTTTGATAAATTTAGGATCATTTTATTTGACTCTAATTTAGACAGGTCAAGTAGTTGATTAACAAGTTTGAGCAAGTGGTGACTGTTTCTTCGAATTAGTGTTTTTTCCTCTACATGCTCTTGGATATTCTCATTTATACCCATTATCACTGTAAGTGGGGTTCTAAATTCATGAGAGATATTAGCGAAGAATATATTTTTTGCTTTATCTAATTCTTTAAGATGGGTTGATTCTTTGAGTTTTGCTTTTTTATCTAGTTCCTCCTTCGCCAAGTATACATAGTGTTTGAATAATGTATAAGCAATTGCTGATATCAAAAGCATTAATGATACAATAAAAAACCAAGTCTTATACCAAACTTCATTGACAGATATAGGAATTGATTTTACATCAGTACTCCAAATGCCACTGCCATTATTGGCCTTTACGTGTAGCGTGTAATTACCAGGAGGGAGACTACTGTATTTTATAACATTGTCATTTGATGGCCAAGACCATTGTTTTTCATATCCATCAAGTTTGTGAGAATACAGATGTTGTCCCGGGTGACTAAAGTGCATCAAGCCCATATCTATGGACAGCATTTTATCATTGTAGTCTATATTTATTTCGTCATTTTCATTTAATGCTACAGGGCTAGTAAAAGGTGTGCCATCGTTACCCTCAAGGTATTTATACGACACTAGCGATAAGGGGATATCTTTTTCGATTTCTTCTGTTTTTTTATGAGAACGAAGAAGTGTTTTGGGATTATAAATATACAAACCGTTGTATGTCCCAATTGCTATGTTGCCATTCTCAAGAATGGTAAAGTTTCTCTGACCAAGATTTTTATTTAAAATAGGCTGATAAGAAAAATTAATATGTTTTTTTGTTTTAAAGTTGTAATAACATAATCCATTCTTCGAACCAAACCAGATCTCGTATTTAGTCGAAAAAGCTGCACCATATATTCGATCAACACCTAGATCAGCGGCAGAGATGTATTCTTCTACAAGATTATTCTTAGTGTTTATTATAGCTATTTCTTTTCTCGTGTAAATGCAAAGGGATGAATCATCTTTAACTTTATGAGTTCTGCATATTTGGCTGTTTAACTTTGCCGTACTTTCATACTTATCAAAGTTGAATTCTTGCTTTCTAGGTATGCCATCAGATGAATCGATTCTATAGATGCCGTTTCTCGTTCCCAACCATAGATCCCCGTTGTCGTTTTCTTCAACTGTTAATACAAGCAAAGAATCAAAGTTTACTGCGCCCGAAGGATCGATATAATTTCCAGAAAACGCTAGTGTTTGACTATCAACTTTAGCAAAAAATGTTTTTTGTTGACTCGTCTTTACATTTTGAGATAAGTATCCGTACATCCATGTATCACCATTCTTTTGCTGGAATATGCCATCTAGTTTACTAGGTGTAAAGTCAAGTTTTTGAGGCTGATACGAATCGTCCAAAAGGAATAATTCACTCCATGCAGCGGAAATCAACTTATCATTATGAGCGTACATCGCAATTTTAGTGACAGGATGATAGAAAGGCATAACCTTAGCTTGATTACTCTCTTTATCTATTTTGTATACGAATCGGTAATCACTAAAATAAATGTCATCATCTTTTTCTACAACGGAGCTTATATTGGTCCTTACAATATTTGAGGGTTTCAGATAATTAACAACTTGCTCAAACATCTGGTCGTTAGTGTAATCGTACAGTTGATGGTCTTCATTGTTTGTATTGACGGCATAAGTGTCAAATAATTGTTCAGTTTCTGAAATTTTGAATACACCTCCACGTTTAGAGCCGAATATATTACCATATTTATCTTCTTCTAAGTCATGTACATCGCCATTGTTTCCGCCCATGATATCTGTTATTTTTTTTGTGAAAGAAATAACACTATTTGTCTTTGGGTCATACATCATTACATTCGAGTGACCTCCTGCAAACCAAACTCTATTTTTCTTGTCGACTAAAATTTTGTTTAGTTCGAAATTGAAAGTTGACATGTCCGTACAATTGGTCTGAAGGACTAGTTTTCCAGATACAGGATGGTCTACAAATTTCCTTAAGCTGGCATCGTAAATAGCATATGTATCCTTATAGATGCGCCAGAGATTATCCATATTGTCAACTCGGAACATGCTACAGTCAATCTTGTCTTCATACTCTTTCTTATCCTCTAAGTCTAATTCTTTTTTGGTGCCGAGTTTGTCTAGGATAATCAAATCTTGAAATCTATTATGAAAGTAGAATTCTTCGCCTATCATAGATAGCTCCGACCACCAATAAATTTTGCCCTTTCCTATTGACTTAGATAAGTCAAACTGTAATTCGAAATCTCCATTGGGTTGGCGTTTATAGACAGGTCTTGTATTGTCGTTTTTATTCGTCGTAAATACAATAAGATTCTTAAAATCGTCAAGGATGTAATAGTCTATTTGATGTTCACTTGGGTAAGTCCATATGTCTGTAAGCGTCCTGTCGGAAAGGTCTAGTAGCGCAAATTCTGTATTGGTCTGCACGAGTAACTTACCATCAATAAAGATAGGATTATCAATTTCTAGTTTTGTAGTGTTTAAATCATATAGTTCTGCTAAATGAACCTCCGTCAAGCCTTGTCCATGATATCTGCAATAATCAGCATTGTTTTCTATCGAAAACCATAAGAATCCTTTATCATCAATAGTCAATATAGATGTTGTGCCAGAGTAGGGGATTTCGATGTTGAAGTGCTCTAATTGAGCGCTCAATCTCAATGAAAATAAAATAAAAATGAAAATACAGAAACCTTTCATATTATATAAACAGTTGGTTGGGGGTAATATAACAGACTACAAATTTACTCTATCTGTTGATTTGCATCTATGTTTTAATTCTTTTTAAAAGAATGTTTACACTTCTAAAGAAATTTTCGGAGTCAAAATATACTATATAATTGAAAAATATCTATTCTTACACTATAACTATATAAGAATTGAACCCATCCCAATATTCAAAATTAACGACTCGATTTTCTGGAGAAACATTGCAATTATTATCTGATAAAGCAATTTATTTGCCTGATCATGAAATATTGATTGTCTCAGATCTACACTTTGGTAAGGTCGAGCATTTTCGAAAAAATGGAATTGGACTCCCGATTAATGCAGCTAGAAAGGATATCTATAAATTAGAAGGGCTAATTTCTTCGGTAAATGCAAAAGACGTTGTGTTTCTTGGTGATCTTTTTCATTCTGATTATAATAATGCATGGCCAGCATTTAAGGAGATGTTAAAACGATTTCCAGATAAAATATTCCATTTAGTTCTTGGGAATCATGACATATTAGATGAATCACTTTATGATGGTATGGAACTCACTTATCAAATGGATATCAATGATCTTGTTTTAACTCATGAACCGATGGATGTCATCACTGAAGGAAAATATAACCTATGTGGTCATTTACATCCTGGTGTAATATTAAAGGGGAAAGGAAAACAAAGGCTTAGAATACCGTGTTTCTATTTTGGTGCGCACACTGGGATATTGCCTTCGTTTGGAACTTTTACGGGAACACATGTTATCAAACCGGTTGAAGGAGATAGGGTTTTTGTCGTTCAGGATAATGTGGTAATTGAAGTATCATAGAGGATTATCTTTTAATAATTTGGGAGGATTCAAAACAGGATTGCATTATTTATTTTGTACAAACGTCTATATTGAAAACTGATTCCAATATTATTACTAATTTTGATGACATATAAGTAAAAGGAAAAACATAGAATGAGTAAATTTGTAGTAAGTGCCCGGAAATATAGACCAACTGCTTTTGATGAAGTAGTAGGACAAATGCACGTAGCTAGTACGTTAAAAAACGCATTGCAAACCGATCACTTGGCTCATGCTTTTCTTTTCTGTGGTCCGAGAGGTGTAGGAAAGACTACATGTGCGAGGATACTTGCGAAAGTAATCAATTGCGAAAATCCAAAAGATAAAGTGGATCCATGTAACGAGTGTAGTTCGTGCATGTCTTTCAATGATAATGCATCATTCAATATTATTGAGCTTGATGCAGCATCAAATAATTCAGTAGAGCATATTAGGACACTGATCGAACAAGTAAGATTTCAACCTCAACAAGGGACACACAAAGTGTTTATCATTGATGAGGTTCATATGTTGTCTTCTCAGGCTTTCAACGCATTTCTTAAGACGCTTGAAGAGCCGCCACCATATGCTATATTTATATTAGCCACAACAGAGAAGCATAAGATCATTCCGACGATACTATCTAGATGTCAGATCTTTGATTTCAAAAGAATTCAGGTACAAGATGTAGTTAAGCAGCTAGAGCATATTTGTACACAGGAAGGTAAGACGGCTGATCCGGAAGCACTCCATCTAATAGGACAGAAGGCAGATGGTGCAATGCGGGATGCACTTTCTATTTTTGATAAGATAGCAAGCGCTTCGGGCGAGCATATTACTTATAAAGATGTAATCGCTAATCTTAATATTCTGGATTATGAATTTTATTTCAAGATAGTAGATGCATTCCTTAGAGAAGACCTTAGTGATGTATTGTTGATCATGGATGAAATTATGAGATCTGGTTTTGAGCCGGATCAATTGATCCAAGGATTAGCTGATCACATGAGGGATCTTTTGGTCTGTAAAGATGGACGAACACTTGGCTTATTAGACGTCTCAGAATCACTTAAATCTAGATATCAACACCAAGCGGCATTGGCAAGTAAGTCGGTGCTTTTGACAGGTTTGGATATTTTAAATCAATGTGATGTTACACTTCCTAGGTCAAAGAATAAAAGACTATACACAGAGATAGCATTGAGCAAAATCAACTTTGCAAATCGTGCCATTGAGACTAATTTAATGGCGCCTCAAGGAATCGCTGAAAAAAAAACTAAAGTTGTAACTGAATCAGTAGTTGAGTCTGTACCAATGTCTTCTGTGCCGAAGGAAACACCTTCAGTTTCAAAAGCAGAACCAGTTCAAAATCAGCCGATTCAAAGTCAGCCGATTCAAAGTCAGCCCGTTATTAGTCCTCATGTACAAAGTAGTGACTCGGCGTCAAATACACAGTCAAAACAAGAGAGTACTAGCGAAGTTAGGATGGATATTCCGGTTATACCACCAAGTCCTCCAGAAAAGCATATAGCGGAAGCTAATACTCAAAACAAAACTGAAACTTCAGGTTCCGATGCAAAGTTAACACCAGTGCCGGCAGAGCCTGAATCGAAAGAGGTGTCACCAACGGAAGATTTAATTTCATTTGGCAAGCCTAGTGGGATAGATGATATTTTAGCTTCTGTGGTGGAAGAGGAAGCTCAAATAGAAGAATTGAGGAAAGGCCTGAATCAAGAAACAGTGCAGAAATTGTGGACGGAATATGGATCTACTCACCAGTCTCCGAGTACTAAAGCTATGTTGGAAATGGCAATTTTGAGATTAGAGGAAAAAACAATTCATATTACAGTACCAAGCAATCACTATAAGAATATGATTTTGGAGGAGGATGAACTAAAGGAATTATTGAGAACCCAATTAGGTACACCAGACTTGATGATGAATCCGATAGTAGACAGGTCTGCCTTCCCTGAGATGACTGTAGATAAGCCGAGGATACTAATGTCAGCGAAGGAGAAATACCAATATTTAGGTGAAAAACATCCGCCACTTAGAACCTTAGTAGAAAAGTTAGAATTAAGACCTGATACTGGTGGAGAGCAACGCTAGAAATGAACCCTGTTGAATTATTGTCCAATAAAACCAGTTTTTGTATTTGAAAAATCAATTTTAGTTATGAGACATATTTTACTGTTATTTATGCTTTTGGGTACTACCTGTTTGTGGGCTCAGTCTCCATATGTATTGCCAGGCACATTGACTGATGAGATAGCTGATCGTTGGGAGATCCTTTATGATTTTGATCACCAAGTGTTTTCTACACAAAGGAATCGAGCGAGAAAAGATATAAATTTGATGGCGCAAAGTCTAAAAAGTGAGTCTTTTAGAGTTTCTAAATCTATCAATATCAGTAATTTGGATGATTTTGATATTAACTACATATTAGATGATAACATCGAATTTAATCTAGATCCCTCTTTCTCGAATCCTCAAGCTAGCGTTACTGAAAGTGAGAAGGTGTATGACAGCACGGGTGTTTTTTATTATACAAAAGCAAGTCAGGATCAAGTTAATAAGACTGAGTTAAAAAAGAGAAAGCCAGTACTAAAGTATTTTTATGAAACGAAGGCAAACTTCTTCGAAATACACAATGAGAATTTTGATTTTATTGTAAACCCTATTCTTAATTTGAGATATGGTAATGCGATCGATGATGCAAATATCATCTTTCAGAATACTAGGGGGGTAGAGATGCGAGGACTGATTGATAAGAACATATACTTCTATACTAGTCTTTTAGAAAATCAACGTGGTTTTAATAATTACATTAATACGAGAATAGTAAGAGATAAAACAATTCCTGGTCAGGGATTCTATAAGGAATTTAATAGTGCGGTAATAGATAACCTCAAAGGGTATGATTATTTAAATGCGCAAGCATATGTAGGTATTAATGCTACTAAAAGTGTAGCGATTGAGTTTGGTCATGGGAATCATTTTATTGGTAACGGAGTCAGATCTCTATTTCTATCGAACGATGGACACAATTATTTCTATCTGAAATTTAATACTAGAATTTGGAAGTTTCATTATCAAAACATATTTGCAGAAATTGCTCCTATAGCCAGTGCTCAAAATCCAGGAGATGTATTACTTCCCAAAAAGTACATGGCAAATCACTATTTGTCATTTAGGCCTACTAAAAATCTAGAATTTGGTATTTTTGAAGCTGTTGTTTTCTCTAGAGAAAATAGATTTGAATTCCAATATTTAAATCCAGTTATTCTTTATCGTACGGTTGAGCAATTTTTGGACAGTCCAGATAATGCCCTTATTGGGTTGAATGGTAAGTGGAATATAAAAAATAGAGTTCAGCTGTATGGGCAATTGATACTAGATGAGTTTAAGTTAAGTGAATTGACATCAGGCAATGGATGGTGGGCCAATAAGTATGGTATTCAATTTGGAGGAAAGTATATCAATCTTTTTGGAATAGACCACCTAGATGCGCAAGTAGAATATAATATTGTAAGACCATACACTTATGCGCACAGTAGGTCATTAGCAAGTTTTCCCGAGCAATCTACCGCTAGTTATAGTCATCATAATCAACCATTGGCTCATCCATTAGGATCTAACTTTAAAGAGTTGTTGTTCAATTTTAGATATAGGCCAACAAAGAAAATATTTGTCAATGCTCGAATTATTAATACATCATATGGTCAAGATCCGGATGGGTTAAATTATGGAAATAATATATTGCTCGATACTGGATCAAGAGTGAATGATCAGGGCAATTTTATTGGGCAAGGGATAAGCACTACGATGCAGTCTTTAAGTTTAGATGTTAGTTATCAATTTGCACATAATTACTTTATTGATCTCAACTTTCTGTACAGAAATGCTGATGCAGATTTAGATGCGTTAGACATTGAGACTAAGTATGTAGGAGGTGGACTGAGAGTTAATCTTGGACAGGTAAGGTTAGATTATTAATTCAGGTTTTCAATGTTTTAACTTCCTATGTTGACAAATGGTGAAGTGACGTATTATTGAGTTACATGCAACTAAAATGAAGAAATATGAATCACTATATAAAGAGCTTATAGATTTTCATTTCCAAACCAAAATTTGGAAGAGTTTTAGTGGTTTATCATCATCGAAGAATGAGGTAAAATCATTTGAAGATAAAGTAGGTTACAAATTTGGTGAGTCAATGAACACATATCTCCAGATGGTTGGAAATGGAAAACGTTTTATTGGTGGTTTAACTATGTTCAATTATCAGAATATCATCCATGCCGTAAATAATTTAAAGAAGAGAAAAATATACAACGACGACCAACATATTGAATTAAATTCAAACAATAAACTAAGCAAACAATTTAAAGAGATATGTTGCATAAACCACATTGATGATAACGGATACTTCACAATAGTAGATCCAAGTGAAGAAAACCCAAACCTTTTTGGCGGAGAAGCATTTGATTTAGATTTTGAATATCACGATTCAAACTTCACAACCAAGTTAAGAAATGAAGTCTTTCTGATCGCCAAGAATATTTGTAATGCCCAAAGATTGATTCAAAGCAACAAAACGGAGCAAATTTCAAATTTAAATCTAATTGAACTTGCACAAAGAGTAAATTGTGAAAACTACAATTGGCTAAAATACTACCAAGTTCAATATAGGAATACAGGCAGTAGAATTATTTTCAATAAGCTGATGGAAAAGGAAGAAATGAAGAATAATTCGCTCTTTGGGCATGAAGAATATGAATTGAAATACATTGAATATCAAAAGAGTAGCGGCATGTAACAAGTGATATGAGATAAGACTTGCTATCGATGCGTCCGCTCCATATCACAGAACCGTTACCCTTCATACACCATGAACGTAGAAGATACAAGGCTAAAATCTCAAAAACAATTGTCTAAACATTGCTTATCTTATAACTAGCAGGACTAAGACATCATCTAGCATATTTTGCACGTTAAATTACAATTTGGTTGATCTACAATATATCTTTATCCGCTTAAGAGAAAAATTACAAACAATTGAGCAATTTATTAGAAGAAATAGTTAAGGACAAAATTCTGATTCTTGATGGTGCCATGGGTACTATGATACAGCGTTACAAACTGGTAGAAGAAGATTACAGAGGAGAACGATTCAAAGATTTTCATTTAGATGTAAAGGGGAATAATGATTTACTTTCGATCACCCAGCCTCAGATTATTGAGGCAATCCACAAGGAGTATCTAGAAGCGGGAAGTGATATCATAGAAACAAATACATTCAGCAGTAATGCTGTTTCTATGGATGACTATGAGATGGCTCACCTCGTTTATGAGCTAAATGTAGCATCTGCCACAATTGCTAAAAAAGCGACTGCAAAATATACAAATCTTAATCCAGCGAAACCAAGATTTGTAGCTGGAGCAATTGGTCCCACAACAAAAACGGCATCATTAAGTCCTGATGTAAATGATCCAGGATTTAGGGCGATTTCATTTGATCAGTTGGTAGATAATTATTACGAGCAGACTAGAGGGTTGGTCGATGGTGGAGTTGATATTATTTTGATTGAAACGGTTTTTGATACATTGAATTGCAAAGCTGCATTATTTGCAGTGGATAAGTTGTTCGATGAGCGAGGAATGAGACTTCCAATTATGGTGTCCGGTACAATTACTGATGCGAGTGGAAGAACATTAAGTGGTCAGACGGTTGAGGCTTTTTGGATTTCGGTAAGTCACATAGATTTGTTTTCGGTGGGGCTTAATTGTGCCTTGGGAGCAAAAGAATTACGACCACACCTCGAAGACTTAGCTAATATTGCTGATGTAAATGTAAGTGCATATCCTAATGCAGGTCTACCTAATGAGTTTGGTGAATATGATCAGACGCCTGAAGAAATGCAGGAGTTTATCAGAGATTTTGTCCATAGTGGTTTTGTCAATATAATAGGAGGTTGCTGTGGTACTACACCTCCGCATATCAAGGCGATGGCAGACGCTGTCGAAGGTATGAAGCCAAGAGTGAAACCTGAAATAGAAAAGCTGACAATGTATTCTGGTTTAGAGCCGGTTATAGTTAGAAAAAATCTGAATTTCATCAATGTAGGAGAAAGGACGAATGTAACTGGTTCGAAGAAGTTCGCTCGACTCATTAAAGAAAAAAATTATACAGAGGCACTAGAAGTAGCTGTACATCAAGTAGAGGGAGGGGCACAGATCATCGATGTGAATATGGATGAAGGTCTACTTGATTCTAAAGTAGAGATGAAAGCATTCTTGAATATGATGATGTCAGAGCCTGATATTGCAAAACTTCCTGTAATGATAGATTCGTCAAAATGGGAGGTGATAGAAGAAGGATTGAAATGTGTACAAGGAAAATGTATCGTCAATTCTATCTCAATGAAAGAAGGAGAAGAAGAGTTTATTAGGCAAGCAAAATTAGTAAGAAGATATGGGGCGGCAGCAGTTGTTATGGCCTTTGACGAAGAAGGACAAGCTGACACAATAAAGCGAAAGGTGGAAATTTGCCAAAGAGCATATAAAATCTTGACTGAGCAAGTGGGGATGAATCCACATGATATCATTTTTGATCCCAATATATTTGCAGTTGCTACAGGTCTAAAAGAGCATAATGACTATGCGATCAATTTTATAGAAGCAACTAGACAGATTAAGGAAACTTGTCCAGGTGTAAAAATAAGTGGTGGAGTAAGTAATATTTCTTTCTCTTTTCGTGGGAATAATCAAGTTAGAGAAGCAATGCATACGGCATTTTTGTATCATGCGATAAAAGCAGGAATGGATATGGGTATTGTCAATGCCGGTATGATGGAAGTCTATGCTGAGATCCCTAAGGATCTGTTGAAGCTTGTTGAAGATGTATTATTTAATAGGTCAGAAAATGCTACGGAAGCACTGATTGATCATGCTGAAACATTGACTGGTGGTGGTAAAGTGAGGGTCAAAGACTTGACATGGAGAGAAGGTACTGTAGAGGAACGGTTATCTCATGCTTTGGTAAAGGGAATTACTGAATTTATAGATGAAGATACTGAAGAAGCTAGACTGAAATATCCAAGGCCATTAAATGTAATTGAAGGTCCATTGATGGATGGGATGAATATAGTTGGTGATTTATTCGGAGAAGGTAAAATGTTTCTTCCCCAGGTTGTGAAATCAGCAAGGGTGATGAAAAAATCTGTTGCGCACCTCACACCGTTTATAGATGCGGAGAAAGAAGGTTCGGAGTCAACAGCAAAGGGGAAAATTCTCATGGCTACTGTCAAAGGAGATGTTCATGATATTGGGAAAAATATAGTTGGAGTTGTTTTGGCTTGTAATAACTATGAGATTATTGATCTCGGAGTTATGGTGCCAGCGGCTAAAATTTTAGAAGAAGCTAAAAAGCATAATGTAGATATTATTGGTCTAAGTGGATTGATTACGCCCTCATTGGATGAGATGGTAAATATGGCAAAGGAGATGCAACGTCAAGGATACACATTGCCATTATTGATAGGTGGAGCCACTACTTCAAAGACTCATACAGCTGTTAAGATTGATCCTGAATATAAAGGTCCTGTGGTCCATGTTTTAGATGCATCTAGAGCTGTGGCGGTAGCAAGTTCGTTGCTCAGCAAAGAAGGAGATACATCAAACAATTATGTTATAGATGTAAAGCAGAGTTATGATAAACTAAGAGAACAAAGAAAAAATCGAACATCTAATAAACAGTATTTAACACTGAAAGATGCGAGAGCCAATAAATTTGAGATCGATTGGAGTAATTATTCGCCTCCGATACCTCAAGTTGCGGGAATGCATACATTTGATGACATTGATTTGAGTATCCTAAGGAAGTATATTGACTGGACACCTTTCTTCACTTCTTGGCAATTAAAAGGGAAATATCCTGCAATATTTGAAGATGAGTACGTTGGGGTAGAGGCGAAGAAACTCTATATTGATGCCAATGATATGTTAGATAAGATAATTGCCGAAAAGTGGTTGGAGGCAAGGGCTGTATTTGGATTATTCAGAGCTGAGTCGGTTGGGGATGATATTGTGGTGGACTTTAGTGGAGGTGATTTGACATTGAAAAATCTCAGACAACAAGTAAAGAAATCTGCAGGAATTCCTTCAATTTGTCTTTCTGACTTTATTGCGCCCAAAGAAACCGGAATAGAAGATTATATAGGTGCATTTGCAGTAACGGCAGGTTTAGGTATAGAAGAACATGTTAAGCGCTTTGAAGCGGATCATGATGATTATTCGGCCATCTTACTTAAAGCGCTAGCTGATCGATTTGCAGAAGCAGCAGCAGAGTACATTCATCATTTAGTTAGAACCGACTATTGGGCATATAGTAAAGATGAAGTACTGAATAATGATGCACTTATTTCAGAAAAGTATCAAGGAATCAGGCCTGCTCCTGGATATCCATCGTGTCCAGAACATACTGAAAAAGAATCACTTTGGGAATTACTATCAGTAGAAGAACAAATTGGTGTCAAATTAACAGAAAGTATGGCTATGTATCCGGCAGCAAGCGTAAGTGGGTGGTACTTTAGTCATCCAGAGAGTAAATACTTTGGTTTAGGGCAGATTGGAAAAGATCAAGTCGAAGACTATGCAAGAAGAAAAGGAATGAGCGTAGTAGATATGGAACGATGGTTGGCCCCTAGTCTTAATTATGATGTTTAGTGAAGCGCAATTTTAAAGTGACTATGTGCAATTATTACAGTCTCAATATATGATTATATAATCGGTGTGATACATTGTAGAGTGGGAGTAGATTCTTACTTTTGGTTTGCAAATAAATAAATAAAGTTTATCTTTGAGTAGAAATATTACTCAATATATATATGATTGGAACACTAATATCCTCAAAAACTCGAATCAAATTACTTCTCAAGTTCTTTTTGAACTCTGAGACTACGAGTTATTTGAGAGGATTAGAGTCTGAGTTTGGAGAGTCAAGTAACAGCATAAGATTAGAATTGAATCGCCTCGAAGGAGCGGGAATGCTCACATCTTCAATGAGTGGGAATAAAAAAATATTTACATCTAATACCGAACATCCACTGTATAATGAAGTCCACAATATTTTACTGAAATACATCGGATTTGATAAAATTATT
Organism: uncultured Saprospiraceae bacterium; assembly: GCA_938003955.1. GTDB lineage: Bacteria > Bacteroidota > Bacteroidia > Chitinophagales > Saprospiraceae > CAJXUU01. Next base: position 13,350 of record CALKXE010000182.1, read on the forward strand.
GAAGGGGTCATTGAACGTTTAGGAGATGTTCAGAAAGTATACGTAACGGGAGAATTTGCTAAAGGACTAGATAGCCAGATTATTGATTTGGTATTCATAGGGAAAATAGATAAAGAATATCTTGTTAGGTTAATAGGTCATACTGAGCCGCTCATCAAAAGGAAAATCAGATACATATCATATTCCACTCAAGAAGAAACCATTATTGATTGGTCTAAGTTAGATTTCAAACCATTATTACTTTGGTCAAATGAAGCATAAGGAGACTCCCATATCGACCTTGATCAATCATCTTTCTGATTCTGAAGAAAGATGGTTTGCTGTATACACAAAGTACAAATGTGAAAAGTATGTTGTGGATCAATTGGCTAGAAAAGATATATCTGCCTATGTCCCTTTGGTAACAAAAACAAAAAAATATGCATCGAGGGTAAAAACTAATATTGTTCCTCTGATTAATTCATATGTATTTGTTCATATTAAGAAGGAAGACTATGTTCGAGTACTCCAATCAGAATATGTATTTACTTTTGTGAAACAAAGAAAAAATATTATCAGTATACCTGATGAAGAGATCAATCTACTGAAGATGATAGTAGGAGAGATAGAGCATGTAGAAATAGAGGAAATCTTATATGAGAAAGGAGATGAAGTTGAAATAATTGGAGGAAATCTTACTGGAATAAGAGGGAAGTTAGTAAGTGAAAATGGAAAAAATAGTTTTGTAGTTCAACTTGTTACCATTGGTATGCAGTTGGCTATGACGATAGATAAAAGTAATTTAAGATTGCTCAACAAGCGAGCTTAGATTTTTAAACAGAATCTATTTCTTTTCGAGTATAGGAATGAAGAGAAATACTTTGGATTGGAGATTAAGTCCCAGACTTATCAATGCCGAAGGCGTATTAACATATGTAAACAATAGAAATGAAAATAACTGTAGTCGGAACTGGATATGTAGGCTTAGTAAGCGGCACATGCTTTGCTGAAACAGGAAATCAAGTGACTTGTGTAGATATTGATGCTGACAAGATCGAGAGAATGAAAAATGGGGAAGTGCCTATTTATGAGCCTGGTCTGGAGGTATTATTTGAGAGAAACACAAAACAAGGGAGATTACACTTTACAACGAATTTAGAAGAAGGAATTAAGGACGCCGAAGTAATCTTTTTAGCACTTCCTACACCTCCTGGGGCGGATGGCTCTGCAGATCTTTCATTTGTACTCAAAGTAGCGTCAGATCTTTCGAAAATTATAACGGATTATAAAGTAATCGTTGATAAAAGTACTGTGCCAGTGGGTACGGCGGAAAAAGTGCATGCAGCACTAGCGGAGCATTTAGATGAGTCGCTATTTGATGTAGTATCTAACCCAGAGTTCTTAAGAGAAGGAGTTGCAGTTGATGATTTCTTGAAGCCTGATAGAGTTGTGATTGGCACATCCTCTGATAGAGCTGAAGAAGTAATGATGAGACTATACGAGCCATTTGTAAGACAAGGGAATCCTATAATAATGATGGATGAACGTAGTGCCGAGATGACAAAGTATGCGGCAAATTCTTACTTAGCAGCGAGAATCACGTTTATGAATGAAATAGCTAACTTATGTGATAGACTTGGTGCTAATGTTGATATGGTTCGAAAGGGAATGGGGAGTGATTCGAGAATAGGAAAGCGATTTCTATTTCCTGGTGTAGGGTATGGAGGAAGTTGTTTTCCAAAAGATGTGCAAGCATTAGCAAAAACAGCTTTAGAGTTTGATTATGATTTTAGAATATTGAACTCAGTAATGGCCGTAAACGAAGACCAGAAAAAGATACTATCTCAAAGAATCATCAATTACTTCGGTGGAGATGTGAAAGGGAAAACAATCGCTATTTGGGGATTAGCATTTAAGCCAAATACAGATGACATCAGAGAAGCGCCAGCATTGACTATAATAGATGATTTACTTGCGGCAGGTGCAAATATTAAGGCTTTTGATCCAGAAGCTATCGAAAATGT
>CALKXE010000183.1 GCA_938003955.1 uncultured Saprospiraceae bacterium
AAATGTATTTAACCCAAATAGTAATAACGGGAACAGTAAGTTTGTGGTTTATGGCAATGTGGAAGTAGAACGAGTTCTAAACCTGAAGGTATATGATAGATGGGGTAATCTCGTCTACTTCACCGAAACGATGGAACTCAACAATCCTTCTAGTGGATGGGATGGAACCTATAATGGACAGAATGTGGAACAGGGTGTATATGTATATCTTGTGGAGGTATTGCTGAAGAATGGATCAGTGGATGTGTATCATGGTGATTTGACGGTGATTAGGTAGATTTATCATTTGATACATAATTAAACAAACTATTGAAGTTATAGATCTTGAATATTAGCATAATATATATACAAAAAAAGCACATAAGTTATCCATCGAGTAATCTGCAAGGCAAAACTAATGAAAATCACGGCCAAGCCCCTTGCACACTTGGTTATTAAATAATATTATTGTACTTTTGCAGCCCTTTAAGGAAATTTATTTTTTAATCATTAAAACACAACTTCTGTATATGATACAATATGAAGTGACTTTTATCGTCGATCCCGTTCTGTCTGGCGATGAAATTAAACAGACAGCTAAGACCTATGAAGACCTATTGAAAGATAGTGGATGTACAATCGTAAACAACGATGCACAAGGTCTTAAACAATTAGCATACCCTATTAAGAAGAGAACAAGTGGTATCTATCACGTAGTAGAATATACTACTCCAAATGGTACGTTCTTACCTAAATTCGAATTAGCTCTTAAAAGAGACGAGAGAATTTTGAGATTCTTAACAGTAAGATTAGACAAGTACGGTGTTAAATTTAACGCTGACAAAAGAGCTGGTCTTATCGGTAAGAAAAGAGAAAAAGCAAAAGAAGAAGTAAAGGAAGAAGTGAGAAAAGCTAAACCAGCTGCTCCCGCTCCTAAAAAAGCTACTCCTGCACCAGCGCCTGCTCCTGCAGTAGCTAAAGCGGAAGAAGAGTAATCCATATTAATAAACTTAAAAATTAAACAACATGGCATCTAGAGATGATATCAAATTTTTGAGCAATCCTAATATCGGATCTCAAAGAAAAAAATACTGTAGATTTAAGAAATACGGAATCAAGCATATTGATTATAGAGATCCTGATTTCTTACTACAATTCATAAACGAACAAGGTAAGATCCTTCCTAGAAGAATCACTGGAACTTCATTGAAGTATCAAAAGAAAATTGCTGTAGCAGTAAAAAGAGCAAGACACTTGGCGATACTTCCATATGTAGCTGACCTTTTGAAATAAATTTAATATCCAATTTTTTAAAATCTATATATAATGGAAATCATTTTATTAAAAGACGTAGAGTTCGTTGGCTATAAGCACGACGTAGTATCTGTGAAGAATGGATATGGAAGAAATTACCTTATCCCTCAAGGCATGGCTGTAATAGCAAATGCCGCTAATAAAGAAAAGCTTGACAAAATAGTTGCTGACTTAGATGCAGCTGAAACAGCTAAACTTGACGATTACAAAGCAATAGCTGCGAAACTTCAAGGTAAAACATTGAAAGTTGGCGTTAAAGCTGGTACTTCAGGTAAGATTTTTGGTAGCGTAACTGGTCTTCAAGTAGCAAATGCTTTAGTTGAGCAATTGCAAACAGAAGTAGAAAGAAAGAAAATCATCCTTGATCCTAATATCAAGGAGGTTGGAACTTATGAAGTTACACTTCAACTTCACAAAGAAGTTTCTGCAACTATGAACATCGAATTAATAGCTGAATAATATTTAGCTTCGAAATATCTTTTGAAATAATTCACTAGATATTCAAAATACAAAGGCTCATCATTAATTTGATGAGCCTTTTTTTTGATTAATGATTTCTCTTATCCAATCCCCACATCAACTTCCCCCTTATCGTCTTCATAAAAGTTATATCGTTAGGATGTGCGAGCTTAATACGGAACTTAGCTTTCTGAATACTGATATGGTGATCAGCTGTAACTGTTTCATATCTAGAATCTAGCGTACATAGAAAATTTTCTGACCTTCCCTCTATCTCAAAAGATATTTTGGAATCTCCAGAAAGTACTATGGGTCTAACATTTAGATTGTGCGGCGCTACAGGTGTAATGATTATATTTCCGCTACTCGGAAAAATAATAGGCCCTCCACAACTCAAAGAATATCCTGTACTTCCTGTTGCAGTAGATACTACAATACCATCTGCCCAATAGCTATTAAGAAACTTATCATCTATATACGTATGAATCGTAATCATAGAAGATGTATCTCGCTTATGAAGCGTAAAGTCATTTAATGCATACGGTAACTGTTGAAATAAAGGCAAATTGCAATCTAAATGCAAAAGTGTTCTCTCTTCAGTATAGTACTCCCCTTTAAAGACGCCTCTAAGAGAATCTTTTATTTTTGTCTTCTCTATACTAGATAAAAAGCCTAAACGTCCAAGATTAATCCCCAAAATCGGAATGCCACTATCTCTGACTATATCTATTGCGTTCAATATCGTACCATCCCCTCCAAGAGTAAGCACCATGTCCGGTTTTTCTCTCAACATTTCCTCATAAGAAGAAACTACTGAATGTTGAGGTAATTCTATACCTGCACTTTTTAATTGATCTACATAGTCAGTGATTATTGATAGCTCAATATTCTGTTCTTCAATTACAGAAAATAAGTCTAAAACGTACTGCCTATCTTTATCTTTAAAGAGTTGACTATATATAAATAACTTCATAGTTTGTCTAATTGATTGTTATACCATTCAAATTGAAAGTATAACACTTAAAATTATCGCTTAATACCGCTCCGTATTGAACTTCGTTTATGAAACAATTGAGATATTCAATGAGATTCGATACAAGACAAATGCAATATACAATTATGATTCTGCATCTCTAATCATGCTGAGTGCATCGCAATCTCTATCCCCATAATGTTACGATACATTTCAATTGCATAATCATCCGTCATACCAGAGACATAATCAATAACTCCCATCACTTTATCATAAGAAGATTCAGAACTACTAACTCTAAATTGTTCAGGTAGCAACACTAGGCTTTTCTTCTCAATACCTGAAGGGCTATCATTGATTATAGCTGGCACGAATATATCTAGTAAGCCAGACATTACCTTATAGCCCGCCAACTCTACTTTGATTACAGAATGATGGTCGTAGATCTTATTCACTGATAACTTCTGGATATCATGAAGACTTGGACATTTCACTTCTACATCATCCATCAATGTTGATGAATAGTTTCCATTTATTATAGCCGCTGCATTCGCTTTGAAAACATCAGCGCTCTCATTTACTAATGTGTTAATCGTTTTAGCTCTAAGATATGCAACTGACTCATTTGCATCTTTTAATCTAAATAAGGTGTCCTTGATCTTAGTAATGTTATTGTCTGAGCGGTCCGCTTCTGATATCACATTTAAGAACGACTCATAGATTTCCTCTTTGGATATTATTTTCAATCTATGCGCATCTTCCATATCAACAATCCGATAACAAATATCATCCGCCGCTTCCACCAAATAAACAAATGGATGTCGAAAATAAGATAGTGGACTATCATCCTCTTGGTACATGTTAGTATCTGAAACTATTTCGTTAAATATGAATTTCTCAGCTTGAAAAAATCCATACTTCTTTCTATGTTTTTCTTTTGACTTAGCTATTGATTCACAAGGATACTTTAATATCGATGCCAGCGTAGTATAAGTAAGACTTAACCCTCCTTCCATCTTTCCTTTAAAATGATGCGTCAACACTCGAAGAGCATTTGCATTCCCCTCAAAGTCCGTGAGATCACTCCATTCTTTACTATTGAAGTGTGAACGTAAAGTTTGACCTTCAATAACTATTTCTCCATTTTGAATAAAATAATTTGAGATCGCTTTCTCGCCACTATGTCCAAATGCTGGGTTACCAACATCGTGGGCCAAACAGCCTGCACCAATTACACCTTTTAGATCATAATGGTAAAAATTTTGAGCTTCAATATTATTTCCGACTTTTCCAGCTATAAATTCACCGAGAACAGAGCCAAGTGAACGCCCTACTGATGCGACCTCTAACGAATGCGTCAGCCTATTGTGAACAAACGTACTACTCCCCGGCAAAGGGAAGACTTGAGTCTTATTTTGCAGTCTTCTAAAAGCAGAAGAAAATATCAATCTATCATAATCTCTCTGGTAATCTGACCTTATATTCGGTACTGCAGAATAAGAATACCCTGTTCGCTTAGCTGAAATACAATTAACCCAATTCATCATGACGTAAGATTAACACTCTTTTTCTTAAATATCAAGATATTATACCTTCAAAAAATCAATCCTCCCCTACTAACCAAACAAAGTCGACCAAATTACTGTCAATATCGTATTAACCGAATTTAAAAATCGAAGGTTATTTATCCAAACTCAAACCAACTACATAATGCTCTAAAGGCTTTCCAATAGTAAAAAAGATCCTAAACTTTGACTACCCCGCCGCAAGCGGATGGAGCATTCGCCAAAATTTTTCCTACCTAAAGGTCGAAAATCGGATCTTTTTGTGATAAGGCGTTTTTATGCAAAAACATCTTTTTTATGACCCCGACGCAAGCATCGGAGAATTTATGGATTAAAATACACCTCTTATTATCACTGTAGTATATATTAAATAAAATTTATTTACTTTTGCGGCAGATTATATTATATGTTAAAATATAATAATACGTTATTAATCATTTGATTAGAAATATAAAAATATGAGCTTACTTACAATTGGAACTGTAGCCTTTGATGATATAGAAACGCCATTCGGAAAAGCTGAAAAAGCGATAGGTGGAGCATGTACATACGCAAGTTATGCTGCATCGTACTTTACAGATAATATAAGACTATGTTCAATAGTTGGAGCTGATTTCCCTAAGGACGAAATCAAAGCCCTTGAAGATCGAGGAGTAGACATGGAAGGACTTCAAATAAAAGAAGATGGTCTTACTTTTTTCTGGGCTGGAAAATATCATGAAAACATGAATCAGCGAGATACAATTACGACTGATTTGAATGTTTTGGATGATTTCAACCCTACATTACCAGAATCATTCAAGGATAGTAAGTATGTAATGTTAGGTAATCTTACTCCAGAAGTTCAGATGCAGGTTATCAACCAACTAGATGGATCTCAAAAATTAGTAGTTCTTGACACTATGAATTTCTGGATGGATATAGCAATGGATAGCCTCTTAGAAGTAATAGCTAAAGTTGATGTAATTACAATCAATGATGAAGAAGCTAGACAATTATCTGGAGAGTACTCATTAGTAACAGCTGCAGAGAAGATCCATAAAATGGGTCCCAAATATGTGATCATCAAAAAAGGTGAACATGGTGCATTGTTATTTTCGGAAGGTGAGATTTTCTCAGCACCAGCTTTACCGTTGGCACAAGTATTTGATCCTACAGGCGCAGGAGATACATTTGCTGGAGGATTCATCGGATATATTGCACATACAGAAGATACTTCATTTGAAAACATGAAACGTGCTGTAATGTATGGTTCTTGTATGGCTTCTTTCTGTGTGGAAGAATTCAGTATCGAAAAAATAAGAAATCTTTCTAACGATGATATTTCAACTAGAATGGATAGATTCAAAAAAATGACTCACTTTGAGCTTTAAGAATTATAGTTTGAGTTAGATTACAAATTTGACTTCATCAAACAGCCTCTCCAGAAATTCTGGAGAGGCTGTTTTGTTTTTCACTTCATGGAACCCATCATAGACTTCCGTATAGTATATTTCTTATTTTGCTACAATCAATCGTCTAACTTCTTTAAAGCTATCACTTTCAATATGAATCGTATAAACACCTTTCGATAGACCATCTATAATAATTTCAGAATCTATTCCTACCAAAGTATTTTGCTCTACTGGAATTCTTCTTATCAACTTCCCTGTGCCATCATAGATAGATACATCAACCGCTTTGGAATCAGACATCACAAGTGTTAAATTAGAAACTCCAAAACTTGGATTAGGATAAAGATTAATCTGACGATCATTATCATAAATCGTAATACTTACTGTTTCAGAATAATCAGCCTTTCCATCTAAATCAACTTGTTTGATTCTGTAATAGTATATTCCACTCTCGAATTCTTCTTTATTCTCAAATGAATAATTTGAAGTTACAAATGAGTTACCAACGGCATCAACTTTTCCTATGTAAGTGAATCCATATTCTGACTTATGTCTTCTTTCGATTTCAAAATAATCATTATTAATTTCAGAAGAAGTATTCCATTTTAATTGGGCAGAATTACCTCTCCACTCTGCAGAAATGGACAACCATTCTACAGATAATACTATGCCCTTAATTCCGGCATCAATATTTTGCACCTTTGAGCCTGCTTCAAGTTCAATAAGGCTAGTCGTATTATCTCCATATGCATGAGTTACATCGCTATCTTTGTCATCAGCCCCGATATTGGCAGATATAAATTCATAACCTGCTGGTGGTGTGAAAACTAAGAAATGATCACTCTTGCTTAAATCATCAATTTCATAAAGTCCAGATGCATTTGTTGTTGTTTCCCCTACCTTTACTCCATTTATATCAAACGCTTCCACTGTAATTCCACTAATTCTAGGTTCGTCTGCATCTTGTATTCCGTTGTCATTAGTATCTTCAAATACCAAACCACAGATTCTAGCCATAGGATAGTAACCCGCTCCTATTGTACAAATTTGATCTCCCGATAAAACAGAGAATGAAGCTGTTGTTCCATTACCAAAATTATTAGTAATATCACTATCAGTAGTTGGTTCATTACTATTTCCAATAGGAAGAGAATTCACTTGATTAGGCAATGCTTGAATAAGACCAACCGCAGGTAATTCAACTTCAACATAATATGTACCTGGAGGTGCACAAAATTTAAAATATCCATCATCAGATGGGGTACCTGGCTTTAATCCCGTAGTCTCAGTGCCATAAAGCTCGTAAGATCCGTTGACTAACCGATAAAGGTTGACTGATAAACCATTGATACCATTTTCAACCGCGTCCCTAATGTCATTCCCATTAAAATCAAACCACACTATCTCTCCAATGGGGACACATGTATAGTATCCAGCATCAAAAGAAAGATTAGCCATATCTACTGTTACTGTAAATAGATCTGTTGTACTGCCTTTAAGATTTAAAATTGCATTTGTAATATCCGAATCGTTCGCCTCGACAGTTGTATTTGGAGACGTACTAGAATACCCATCTGGATCCTCAAAAACAATATAATAAGTACCAGGAGAAACGTCTTGAAATAAGTAGTTTCCTGAGCTACTAGTGCCTGTTGAATCAACTTGACTATTTGAATCGTTAAAAAGTAACACTGTCACTCCTGATATACCTGGCTCATTAGTATCCTGGATACCATCTCCGTTAATATCATGCCAGACAAAGTCACCAATATCTGCAGGTGGCGGATTATCTTCCACCGTATTTCCACCAAATAGCATCTCCACGTTAGCGGATGCAATATTTACTGAAAAAATAAATGATATTAATAAAAGAAGTTTTGTGTATTTAATTTTCATAATAGACATAAATATGGGTTTAGACTAATACATATACAAAATTAGTACCATCTTTATCTACTATCTAGTTCACCTATACTTTTGTCAAGTAGTTTGCATTTAATAGAACTCACTGATCAATATTATTTAGAATAATCCTGAAGATTTTTTACATTAAAAAACACCTGTACTTGCAGCTCGCACTACCCTATCTCATTCTACTTAAGCGTCTGAATAGACGCTTAAACGCTCTCCATCTATCATAAAAAAAGCCTATTAACATTGCTGTTAATAGGCTTTATATATTCTAAGAAAATTTTATTTCTTACTTCACTTTATTTACGATTGCAGTAAATACTTCTGGGTGGTTCATCGCCATATCCGCAAGTACCTTTCTGTTTAAATCGATATCAGCTTTACTAAGTGCGTGGATGAATGTACTGTAATTCATACCATGCATTCTAGTTGCTGCATTGATCCTTGCAATCCAAAGTCTTCTGAATGTTCTTTTCTTGTTTCTTCTATCTCTGTAAGAGTATGACATCGCTTTTTCGACAGCATTCTTTGCTACAGTATAGACTTTACTTCTAGCACCGAAATAACCTCTCGCTGCTTTTAGTATCTTTTTTCTTCTTTTTCTAGATGCGACTGCATTTGTTGATCTAGGCATAATTTTGTGTTTTTAGTACAATGAAGGGATCATATTGTGACACTTTTCCTTCATCCTCGTTAAAAAATGTTTTGTTGGTCAAGTGATTTACTTACAAAGTAATCTTTTGATTCTAGCTTCATCCGCTTTCGAAACAAGTGCTGAACCTCCAAGCCTATTCTTCTGCTTTTTAGTTTTGTTTCTCATCATGTGAGATGTATAAGCTTGAAATCTTTTCACCTTTCCTGATCCAGTAATTTTGAACCTTTTCTTTGCACTTGAGTGCGTTTTCATTTTAGGCATAATCTCAAATTTTTAAATTGGAGTGCGAAGGTACTCTATTTATTG
>CALKXE010000184.1 GCA_938003955.1 uncultured Saprospiraceae bacterium
ATACGATATGGGTGTGAGGACGACATCAAGATTGATATCCTTATCGGAATAAACAAGTACCGTATCCAACAAGGCATACCCTAGCATCCTATACTGCACCTGTACCGAGTCTGCAGTAGCATCCAAGATCAAGTCATACTCTCCTATCAGATCTGTGACGGCACCATAGCTTTCGCTAATAGCAACACTAGCACCTACTAATGGCGTACCGTCTGTGGCACCTACCGTACCCTTAAGATGATGCTTTTGCCCATAGATAGCTACGGTCACAAACATCAAGACAATGACTAACAATTTATTTTTCATGGAGTTGTTCTGATCTGTACATTAAGTTAAGGTATTGATCAGAAGTATGCAATGTTTGCATTCCTTAATTATGGGTGATAAAACTGGCATCTACTATTTAATGAGAAAAGCATTGAATTACTATTTTCCAAAACTTTAAAACACATCCAATAGATACTAAAATTAATGATTTTTTTAACTTACAGATAAAAATAAATCATTGCAACTTGTGTATGAATAAATAAAATTATATATTTGCAACATGACAAGAACACATTTGATAGAAGACGAAGTTTACGACTTACAATTAAAAGTTAATAAAGTCAAGGCTGAGCTTTCAAATGTTTCTATTAAAGCTTTAAAAAAGAAAGCTCATGCCGTTTCTTCTTTAGAACCCTTATGTAACACAGATTATATACACAAAGGAATAGATGAATTAGAAACAATTTTTTCAAGAAAAAAATATAATCTCCCCCCCGAAGCTTCTTCAGTGATTTGGACTGATTTAGATTATTACAATTTAGATTTAGGTAACCGAAAATACATTCGTAGCATGGCTACTTGCTATGCTTTAGGCATTGAATATTTGCCTATTGAAAAATTCATTTTAACACTTTCGATTGAAGATCAAGCTTACTTTTTAGAATACTACAGGTTTGAATTATTAAATGAATTCAAAGAAAAGTCACTTACAAAAGAGAAGTACTTAAAAATCAGAGGTGCAATTTGCCTCTTATATAAAAAAATAGAGGCTTGTTTGGGAATAAAACATGTCCTTTCAATTCCTTTATTTAAGTCCAATATTCATTTCATTGATCTATTAAATAGTGTTGTGAAAAATTTAAGATTAAGCTATCCATTACAATTATTAGCAAATCTTAAATTATTAAAAAATGAACAACTCATCTTTACAATCGTCAATTAATGAATTAATTGAATTTAAAAAATCCATACCGTTTAAGCAATCTGAACTAGATAAGATTGACGCTATAATCGAGACTCTAGAAACACTTAAGAAATCAAAAATTGATATTTTCTTAGATAGAACTAAACGATTAGGAGAGATTGCGAATCTAATATCTAAGATCTTTTATGACCATTACAATCCGTAAATTTAACCTAGTATGAAATTAGGATCAACTATCCAGGACATTAGGAAAAAGAAAGACTTATCGCAAGGACTCTTAGCATCACAATTAAATATATCTCAATCCTACTTGTCACAAATTGAAAAAGATAGAAAGACTCCATCAATGGATCTCCTTAAGGAAATCTGCTTAATTCTAGATATTCCAGTTTATTATTTAATGTTTCGAGGATTAGAAATTGACGAGGATATTCCTGAAAATAAAAGAGAATCTTATAAAAAACTAAGTCCAGCTATTAGTGCTATGATTGAGGGCTTTTTCATAAATTAAAACAAATTCTCAAAACTTAGAACCCCCTACCCTCTACAAAAGCTTTAAACTGATTCATCCATTTTTGGCTCTGCGCTTTAAACTTACTTGGAAACAATCTGGCCATGAGCTTGATTATGAATCCATTAAACTGAGTGTATTCTACCTCTGATGTGTATCTAGTATGATCGTCCCCTAATGACTCAAATCTTGAAGATTGTGTATTGGTCATATGCTTATGCTCATACAATGCTTTCTTTTCACGAGGTAGGTCTGCAATGAGTATCGTCTCGATTAATTCGATTTCAAATTTATCTTTGAGTAGTATCTTTGATTTTGCCCCTACAGCGTTTGTCATTCCACTCAAGTGGTCTATCCTTACGAATCCATCTTGCCAATACTTAAAAGATGTCTCATCCTCCCATAAACTGACCACGGTCTCTATCGGAGCATTAATATCTATAGTGCAAGTATATTTCATATAATTTCAGGACTTAACTAGACTGCCTATTGCAAGCTCTTGGTGATACGCTGTACGATCTTAAACTCACTCAAAAATACTTTAGCCACAACTCTAAGTACGGTATATGCAGGTATCGCGATGACCATACCGATGATACCGCCAAGCTTGGCACCCATGAGGACCACAATAAATATCTCCAACGGATGTGCCTTGACACTCTTGCCGAATATATTGGGTTGTAGAAAGAAATTATCTAGAATCTGCATCACCCCAAATACGGCTAACACCTTCAATAGTAAGGGTAACATTTCATTGTAAAATGATAAATCTAGATTGGAAGATATCGTAATAATCACGGCAAATGCAGCACCCAATGCAGGTCCTAAGTATGGAATAACATTCATCAATGCGGCAAAGAATCCAATCAATAATGCATTTTTGATACC
>CALKXE010000185.1 GCA_938003955.1 uncultured Saprospiraceae bacterium
GTTGTGATCTACGATATAGATAGTAGGATTATTGAATTGATTATTTTCAAAATCTACTGTTACTAAATTACTCGCAGGACTAGGGTATACATTCGCTTCATTTGATGGCAGTTCTGTAGTGCTCACTGGAGGTAATAATACCATGTCAATTACATGTACAATACCGTTATCTGTTACTATATCAGCTACGATTACTTGTGCACCATTTATAAATACATTGTCATCATCAATTGAAACAGTGATGTCTCCTCCGTTGAGAGTAGTCGCTGTCATACCATCAGATAAATCAGTAGACAATACTTCTGAGCCCAATACGTGGTAAAGTAGTATGTCCGTCAAGTCGCCTTCTGGATCTGATAATAGTGCACTGATTGTCTCAGCTGGAAGTTCTGCAAAAGCTGCATCCGTTGGTGCGAAAACAGTGAAAGTACCTTCTCCTTGGAGCGTTCCTGATAGATTTGCAGTATCTAATGCAACTTGCAAAATAGTATGATTTTCTGATCTAATTACTACATCCATTACCGTAGTCGGAGCTGGAAGCAGAACTGCATCAATTACATGTATCAATCCATTTCCAGTAAAGAAATCTGTTAAGATAATTTGAGCATCATTTATAAATGCTCCATTCGCATTTAAAGTGATAATCGCCGTTTCTCCTTGTGCTGTTGTAATTTCTAATTGATCAGATAGATCACTCGCAAATGTTCTTCCTTCAACAACATGATATAATAGTGCATCAGTTAGCTTTTCTGGTGCAGCTGCTAATGATTCTAGTATGTCTGCAGGCACAGCTGCGAAAGCATTATCCGTCGGTGCGAATAAAGTTGTTCTCGTATCAATAGAGTTTTGAGGTTCTATTAATCCAGTCGCTTGTAATAGTTGTGCAAGTATTGAAAAACCTTGGCTGTTAAATATGACAGAAGCATTTGTATTTGGAATCATGATAGCATCTATAACATGGACTACACCATTTGTTCCAGGTAAGTCAGTTACTGTTATCATTGCTCCTAGCCCACCATTCGCATTGATTGTAAATCCACCAGTTTCTACTGCTGTGACTAAGTAATCTAATCCATTAAGAGATGTTGCTATAGTTCTGTCTACTAAGTCTCCTGAATTAATAATAGAACCTGTCACATGGTACGTGAGAATCTGAGAAAGTTGCCCAGAAGGATCCGCTAATAATTGGTCAATAATATCTTGGGACAATACTGAAAACGCATCATCAGTTGGTGCAAATACTGTAAATGTACCTTCTTCAGAAAGTGCAACATCCAAACTTGCAGCTTCTAATAATGTCTCAAGTGTATTGTGATCAGGAGAATCAGCTATAATATCAAATACTGTTGGATCTGGTGGTAATAATACTGCATCGATCACGTGTACAACACCATTGTCAGCTTCTAGATCTGCTATGATAACCTGTGCATCATTGATGAATACACCGTCCATGTTAATTGTTACAGTTATATCTTTTCCATTGATAGTTCCGATTACTTGGCCATCAGAAAGATCAGTAGATAGAGCTGTAGCTCCTACTGTATGATAAAGCAATATGTCAGTCAATGCTCCTGAAGGATCTTCTAATAGTGCTTCTACTGTTCCTTCTGGTAAGGCAGCGAATGCATCATCGGTCGGTGCGAATAAGGTAAACGGCCCGTCCCCTGAAAGTGTACCATCTAATTCAGCCGCGATAACAGCTGCTTCTAGTGTATTATGAACATCAGAGTTGACAACGATATCGACAACCGTCTGAGCATATGAAAATACTGAAAAAAGAAGAAAAACGAGTAAATGTCTAAATTTCATAGTTATAAGTTTTTTGATTTTTAAAAATTTAATTCAAGAGTGATATACAATCACTTCACTTACTAGTATGCAATTACTCATAAAAGGGTTGCTTTTTGTTTAATCTTTTTTATTTAAACTTAAACAAAGTAAAGTTTTATTCATTATTACTATTAATAAATAGACTATAAAAAGATCATGGTTTTAAGCCAAGAATGATAATATTTTAGTCTCAGGCAACTCTAACTATTCAAATTGCATATATGTTAATGAAAATAATCATAGACGAATTGGATCTTATTAATGAATGTATCAATGGAAGTAGGTCTGCGCAAAAACAGCTCTACAACAACTATAAGGTGAAAATGTACACCTTATGCCTCAGGTACATGTCGAATAAAATGGATGCAGAAGATATGTTGCAGGAAGGATGGGTGAAAATATTCAAACAGATTCGAACCTTCGATCCTCAAAAAGGTAATTTCTACAGTTGGATAAAACGAATATTTATCAATACAAACCTAGAGTTCTTAAGAAAGAAGAGGTTGCAATTCGAAGATATACCAGAAGCGGATATCGTACACTCAACCAATATTAACAAGCCAATACATGATATGGCATTGCAAGAATTGGTAGAAGTGCTTCAAGAACTGCCCACGGGATATAGATCGGTATTTAATTTATTTGTATTAGAAGGATATACACACAAAGAAATAGCTGAAACACTAAATATATCACCTAATACTTCAAAAACACAACTGATGAAGGCGAAGCATATGATGAAGGATAAAGTAAATGTATTAAGAGCCATATAATTATAACCAATGAGTAATAGTGATAATATAGAGCGTGCTTTTCAAGATAAATTTGATAGCGATTCTGTTTCCGATCAGGGATGGAATAAGCCTAGAGATATAGTATGGGATAAAATTGAACAAGACCTTATAAAAAGAGACAAAAATAGATTTGGGTTGCCATTTTTTCTGCTTCTAGCGGGCTTACTCATCTCGCTGGTTGGGTTGGGCTATGTCTTAGATCAAAACAATAATCTTACAAAGCAGATTGATGAGATAAGGATCGATTTAGAAACGTGCGCAAATAAAAATAATATCGAACCTACAAAGCCTATTCAAAATGAAGGTAATTTAGTAACGGCTAGTTCAACAGATAGTGAAGATGAAATGCTCATTTTAAATCAAAAAAAGGATGACTTAAAAATAATTAAGTCTTCTGTTTCAGCTGCAAAAAAAGTAAAGCGTAAGATTGCGCAAAAACAAGAATTGAATATTCAGAATAAGTTTATCAACAATGTGTCACCAACTTATTTAACAGCAGCAAAAAACAGCTACAAGGACAAAATAAAGAATAGTGTAAAAACAAATGAAACGAGTGTAAGCAAAACCGCAGCTAAGGGTAGCAATAAGATAAAAAGGGAAAATCAAATACTTTCTTCCATAGCACAAAGAGAAATCGTACTTAAAATGGAACGAGCGCGCGTTAGATATCCAAATGTTGCAGATTTTGTCTCAACAAATGATAATATAGAGCCTCTTTCATTGATATCTATTACTGGAGGTATAATGGGAAGTAAGCTTGTTAATAAAGGAAACCAAGTATCAGCTCTTTCAGAGTTTATTGATGATGAATATGCAAAGTTAGGATCTGTAGTTGAAGTGAAATATACAACGGCGGTAGCAAAAAAATGGAGTTTAAGTGGAGGTCTAGGTCTTGCGAATCAAGAATATGTAACAGAATATGATCTTACGCTTCCATATGCAGCGGTGGATGAAGTGATAGAAAATGGAATCGGTTATATAGACTTCGAACATAGCCTCCCTACATCTTTTGGCAATACGAATACAGAACTCAGATTAAGAAGAGCGGATACTAATCAGTCAATTGAAGAAGAAAGTGTCAAAATAGATTTCGATACAAAACATAGGTTTCTATCACTTACTGCTCCGATTTCTATAGATTATTTAGGAAGTGATCTTCATTCTGGATTTTTTGTAGGACTGGATTTTATACCATCTTATATACTTAGTGCTAGGTCAGGGATATCGTCAGTATTATCTAGGCACAGTGAAATTGAATCGGTAAACAATGAGTCAAAATCTGATTATGATGAACTAGAAAAATTCAATGTAGCATTGGGAATACATGCTGGGTATCGGTACGCATTATCTCAAAAGAGTGGGTTGGAATTTGGAGCTTCGTATCTGCAAAATGTAAACAGTTATTTTTCCTCGCAATCATTTTCATCACGAAGTCATGGAATTCAACTTTCTGCTGGATATTTCTTCAGGTTTTAAATAGAAACTTTGTCTGACTATATAGTTGTATTTCAGTATTTTGTCATTTCTAAATATCTGATGTTTGGAATAAAATAGGATGCTTAGTCAACTTTATAAAACGATCAAGTGATCTGTATAACAAGCACGATGATAATGGTAGCGTTCAAAAAAATCGTGGGATGATTTTGCGATTCTAGTAAATTAACGATTTATCAAAAAGTAAAGTTGAAAAACCGATAATTAAAATAAAAGAATAAGGCTAACTGAAAAGCACCTCACTATATTTGCATAATATGAAAAGAAAAATTGTACTAGCCATAGGAGGATCTAGCGGATCTATTTATGCAAAGTTATTGATGGATAAGTTGTCCAAAATCGAAGATATAGTAGTCGGAGTAGTGATGAGCGACAACGCTATATTGAACTGGGATATAGAAATCGGTCCATTCAATGCGAGTGAATATCCATTTACTTTTTATAAGAAAAATGATTTTATGGCTCCGTTCGCTTCTGGATCAGCGAAGTATGATACAATGAT
>CALKXE010000186.1 GCA_938003955.1 uncultured Saprospiraceae bacterium
TCATCTTCTGCACATCCTCCTCGCTTAAGTCTTCTCCCCACAAGGTTAATCATGTCACAATTCGTTGGATCTTCTTCGAATCTAGAGTAATACTTACCAGCGTAATAATCACAATCATAGAATCCATCGATCCCTTCTAATGATTCTAATTTTGCTGGAGCATAATCCGCTATGATAGCCCACGACTCACAGAGTGCTCCTTTGCATGTTGCTTGTCCATTTTCTACTGTTCTGTTTATCAACTTTGCGTACTTCCTTCCTTCTTCATTTGAGATTGTACCAGCAATTATTTTATCAGACAATAATTGAGTAAACGGATTCACTACAAAATAATCTGCCTTCTTACCATTTACATCGAAGTTCATTTTGAACATATCAAAGATCTCATCTTCAGACTTAGTGCCTGGGAAAGTGTAGTAATAATCAAAAGCCATTCTTCCTTTCGTATATGCTTCCTCTCCGAAACATTCCATCCGTTTATTATAGATAGACATCACACTGTCCACAAATATTAGCTTCTTCGCAGGATCGGTTTCGTTATTATACTTGTTAGTATAGATCATGACTCCATCATCAAATTGATATTTAACTCTACCATTTGATGCAGGTGCTCCATAATAGGCTTTCGTCCATAATGGAAATGCTTCTTCATACTTTCTTTCCTTTATCAAATCCTTGTACAACACGTAAGCAGTTTCTACATCATCTCTTTCTGCACTTGATAAGTCGCCAAATGTACGACATGGGTTTTCTGGCTCCTGCTTTGTTGGCACCTCTACTACTGGCGTCTCTACTATGACAGGAGCTGTCTTAGGAGAACAGCTGTATACTGATATACAAATAATAACAGCGAAAATTGATTTGATATAATTCATAGACATTCGTTTTTACTTGTGGTAAAACTAGTAATTCTTATTTTATTAGTGGGCATGATGGGTAATTATGAGATGCGGCAAATGGGATTTGTGGTGTTTTGGAGGTACTCAACCCTTTCTCTTATCTTTCTATTTCAGGACAAGATGTTATTTTAGCGCTAAACTGATTTGATTTATCCCAAACAATATCTATTAATAAAACTCCTGCCTCAGCCACCAGTCGTCAACTTAGATGTTTAACCCTTTCTCACGTCTTTCCCTTTCAGGGCAAGATGTTACTATAGTCCTAAACTGAGTTGATTTATCCCAAACAAAATCTATTAATAAAACTCCTGCCCGAGCCACTAGTCGTCAACTTTCCCTCCCCGAGGGAAAGGCCGGGATAGGGTTCAAGCCCGAGCCAATCAAATACTAGCTCCACCTACATTTTCTATCTACCCTCTCACTTTCGGATCAAATATCCGATACCCATAATCCACTAAAATATTAATCGCAATAAATACCACGCAAACAAAAATCACACAACCCAACAGAACTGGAATGTCATAGTTGATCAATGCATTCACTGTCAATCCTCCTACCCCTTTGAAGTTGAATACATTCTCCACGAAGAATGCTCCAGCAAGTAAAGAAGCAAACCATCCCGTAATTGCCGTAAATACTGGATTCAGAGAGTTTTTCACAGCATGATTAACTACTACTTTCTTAAACTCTAGCCCCTTTGCTTTGGCCGTACGCATATAATCTTGGGTAAGAATATCGAGCAGTGACGATCTCATCAACTGAGTAATAATCGCTAGTGGTCTTACGCCGAGCGCAATAGCAGGAAGAATCAAATTTTTCCAAACGATAACCTCATCACCTATATCGTTTATGTCAAAAATACTGCCTTGAAGATTCAGTCCTGTATAGTCTCTTAATAGAAACCCGAAGACTAAAGCGAGTATAATCGCACTCACATAACTTGGCACCGAGATACCTAAAACAGAGACGCTGATAATAAATTGATCAAGCCAAGTATCCTTGACTAACGCGGCAATAATGCCTAATATAATTCCAAAAAATATCGCAATCATCATAGCCGTAATGGCCAATATCATAGTTTTAGGAATAGCATCCACTAATAGTGCAGACACGCTCCTGCCTGACTGAAATGATTCTCTAAAATAGGGCACTTTGAAAAGTATACTCTTTGATTCTCGGCCTCCAAATGGCTTGAAGTAAGAAACCCCTTTGGTATCATATCGAGCGCCATCGCCATACCCTACTGGACTAATATCATTTAGATAGTAAAGCATCTGGATATGGAGGGGCTTATCCAAAAACAACTCCGCTTGCTTTCTCTCTAAGGCTGCGCTATCTGTCCTCTGTCCAAATGTAAGTCTTGCTGGATCGACTGGGGCCAGATATATAATCGAGCTAATCAATACTACTGCTGACACGAGTACCAAAACGGAGGAAAGAAATGTATAAAATAGCGATTTCAATTATGAAGTGTTTTTATGAAGATGAAGGTAATGTAATTTATGCGCATTGAGGATCGTCGCTTTCTTTATTTTGACCTTTAATTCTTCATATTTACTTTTTGTTAATTCGATCATTTGTTAGAATCGTTGAATCTTTTTACAACGTTGACAGAGCATTATTTTTACAATTACTTTAATTACATTCCATATAATAGAACACTCAATATCGACTTAGATTTTTAATTATACAATGCATAGAGAAAGCATATTTCTATCCTTTACACGACAAAACTAATATGGTCTTGATCTGTTTCTTTATCTTTGCAAAACTTAAGTTGACGACACAAATATAGGATGAAAATCGAAAAAATAGACTACTCCCAAGTATCCGCTGTATCATTTAAAGACTTGGCTTATATCAAATTAGAGCCGTTTTTAAAAGAGTTCTACAACTATACTCCTGACCTAGCTTCTTTCGCAAAAGCAATTGAAGATAGAAAGACTAAACCAGTAGATAGAACCTTACTCGTCGATGTTTTGAAGTCGAACTACGCTGTAATCGAACCGTCAGATCTTCAGATAGAAAACATCAGTTCATTGCAGAATGAGAACACCTTCACCATAATAACAGCCCACCAACCAAGCCTTTTTGGTGGACCACTTTACTATGTTTTGAAAGTTTGTTCTGTTATAAACCTGTGTAAGCAATTAAAAGCCGAACATCCTAAATATAACTTTGTACCTACATTCATAAGTGGTGGTGAAGATCATGATTTTGATGAAGTGGATCATCTTAATTTGTTTGGCAAGTCAGTCAAATGGGATAGAAAGGCAAAAGGGCCTGTTGGAAGATTAGATATCGACGGATTACAATCTGTCATTGATGAAGTAACAGAGATACTTGGAGATAATCTTGTAGCTCTGAACTTAAAATCAATCCTGAATGAGAGTATAAAATCTTGTGATACGTATGGTCAGTTTGTTTTCAAATTTGTAAATCACCTATTTGGAAAATATGGCGTAATTGCTGTAAACATGGATGATGCAAGATTGAAGACTGCCTTCATTCCTACAATGAAAAAAGAACTACTGGAAAGGATAAGCCAACCTCTCGTTACAAAAACACAAGAACAACTAACAGCCCACAATTTTAAAGCGCAAGCCTTCCCTAGAGATATTAACTTATTCTATCTTGGAGAAGGCTCTAGAGACAGAATAGAGTTCTCTGATGGGAAATACAATATCGTAGACAGTAACCTATCATTCAGCGAGTCGGAGATACTGGAAGAACTAGACTCAAAGCCAGAAAACTTCAGTCCAAATGTAGTCATGAGACCACTATATCAAGAATCTATCCTACCAAACCTAGCTTATGTTGGTGGAGGCGGAGAGATTGCATATTGGCTAGAAAGAAAGGCTCAGTTCGAAGCATTTGACGTCTTCTACCCTATGCTTATTCGTCGTAATTCTGTGATGATTCTGAATAATGGACTAAACAAAACAATCGATAAATTAGGCTTTACCACCAATGATATATTCCAGACTCCTGATGAACTAATCAATCAGTACATTAGCGTAAATACTGAGGTAGAAATTGAACTTGAAGATCAAAAAAAGATCATCCAAAAAGCATATGAAGAGATAGCTGACAAAAGCAAACAAGTAGATCCTGGACTTGCCAAATCCGTCCTCGCTGACATGACAAAACAGCTCAAAAACATTGACCAAATGGAGTCAAGAATGAAAAGGGCAATCAAGTCTCAACAAGAAGTACAGGTAAACAAAATCGGTAAAATGAAAGACAAATTGTTTCCGAACAATGGTCTTCAAGAACGATTTGACAACTTCATGCCGCATTATATGGCAGCTGGAGAATTCTTTTTTGATGATCTTGTAGAACATCTTGATCCAATGGACAGACGGTTCATTGTAATGGGATAATTTCAGTGTGTTAAATACTGAAATCGTTTGAATCGCTGGAATCGCTGGAATAATCCCGCGAATTTTTCAATTCGCTACCGTGATCACCGTGTTTGTTTCACAAGCCACTTGATCGCTGTATAATGTTGACTTATAATTCCACTGTGAATATTTCAAACTTTGTTCAGTAAGCTATAAAAACCACACTGAAATACGCTTTTTGTTTTTAGTGAATTTATATTCAATAGAAATTACTATTTTAGGCATCTCAAATTAGACAACAACCTTATGAAATTTAGTCTTACATTCTTCTTTCTCTTTCTGTACTTAGTATCTAATGGGCAATTGCCTAGTACCGATCTATACATGCTAACAATTCTCAATAATGGAGAGAAGATCACAATGAGAGATCCTGTTTACCTAAGTGGATTTAACCCGGATGGATATAATAATCAACCCGCTTTTATCAATCCTAGAGAGTTGTACATAACGACTGATTTATACGATAGGAATTTTACGGACTTCGTTAGATTGGATATACAGAACGAAGAATACTATAGAGTTACAGCAACAGATAGCATAAGCGAATACAGCCCTACTCCAAAGGCTATCAAGTCATATTTTAGTGCTGTAAGAGTAGAAAAAGATGGTAAGACTCAATCACTTTGGCTATACCCAGAAAACCATCAGACTTATGGCAAACGTGTTCTATCAGACTTAGGAAATATTGGCTACCATTGCTGGTTATCAGAAGAGGAGGTAGCATTGTTCTTAGTTGACGAACCTATGCAACTGGCAATTGGAAATATCAAAGAAGATAAAACACAAGTTGTGTTAGAAAACATAGGAAGATGTTTCCGTCAAAACTCTGATGGAAACCTTGTATTTGTTCATAAATCTGATCCAGAGACTTCATATATAAAGTCTTATGATGTAGAAACCAATAAAGTAACATCGATCATAAAAACGCTGCCAGGAAGTGAAGACTTCGAATTACTAAATGATGGTACGTTTATTATGGGCAGCAAGAGTAAGTTATTCAAACTCAATCCAGCCAGAGAAAACGATTGGATAGAAGTAATCGACCTTGCAGAATTTGACATATTGAATATCACAAGACTAGCATTCTCTCGTAATAGATTGGTACTAGTCGACAATCCTAAATAAATATGCGCATACTTATATTTTGTCTACTTGCACTATCAGTTGCATCTTGCAAAACGAAAAAAATAATCTCTGAAGTTGATGCTTACACAACAGAAATTGAACATCATAGAGCTGAATACAAACAAGATTTCATTAAAGATGAACGATCACCCCTAAGGGAGGCCGACTTCGAATTCATGAATTTCTACCCAGCAGATATCAATTACAGGTGTGATTGTAGTTTCGAATATACACGTGATGCTAAGCCATTCGAAATGAGCACTGTTAGTGGAAAAACTAAAATATTCACTAAGTATGGTGTCGCTTCTTGTAATCTAGACAAAGTGCCATTTCAGGTAAATATATACGGTAGCAAACAAACACAAGCAATGCCTGGCTACAGAGATTATCTATTCATCCCATACAAAGATCTAACGAGCGGCGAGTCCACTTATGGCGGTGGCAGATACATTGACATGAGAATGGGAGATATAAGAAATGGTAGAGTTACTATCGATTTCAATAAATGCTATAACCCATGGTGCATGTACAGCGATGGATACAACTGCCCTATCCCACCAATCGAGAACCACTTCGGTGTGGAGATCAAAGCTGGAGAGATGGTGTGGACTGGTGAGAAGAAGAAAGGGTGATGATGGTATTTTTATTATCCGGTGTAAGATTACTGAACTACACGCTTCAACCCTTTCTCCTGTCTTACCCTTCCAGGGCAAGATGTTACTATTGTGATTGAAAATGAAATAGCTGCATGTATATTCGGATAGCACAAATTAGTGATCATTGAGTTGAAGCACAGCGAAAATCGGTGAGCACATCACTAGAAACATTGGTAAATATTAGCAATTTTCCAAAGTCAAATCCTGTTAGTTCACCAGTCTAAAAGTCGAAACATCTAAAAGCCAAGCGGTCTAGCACCTTCAACTTACTCATAAACACAATACTGGTCTTTCACCCCATCAAAGGCATTGATCAATCGGTTAAATATGTCTTTCTCTACGGTAATAGAACGCCCGTCTATCTCTACGATCGGAGTTAATTCGCCCATTGTTCCTGTACAGAATACTCCATCGGCATTATATAGTTCTGTTAGGGAGAGATTCTTTTCGTGGCATTTTACTCCTATATCTTCAGCAAGTTCCATGACCAATCCTCTCGTGATTCCGTGTAGGCATGCATCTGCGAAAGGGGTATAAAGTTTTCCTTTACTTACCATGAATATGTTAGTTCCATTAAGCTCACTAGCGAACCCCGATGCATCGAGCATGAGGGCTGCATCTTTACCGGCTACGTTTGATTGTATTTTTGCTAAGATGTTGTTGATAAGATTGGTGTGGTGAATCTTAGAGTCGACGTGCATCGGCGAATTTCTTCTTATTGATGAAGTAAATACTGTGATGCCATGATCATTATCATAAACAGGTGGCTTATATTCTGGCAATACGATCAGACAAGACCCCATACTATTTAGCCTAGGATCCATACCTGATGTTATCTTCTCTCCTCTAGTAAGCGTTAGACGAATATGCACATCATTGGTCATGTTATTCGCCCTCAATGTTTCAAATATCTTGGCCTTGATCCACTCATTATCTGGTACATCTGTGAATGCCATTGCCTTTGCACTGTGTTGAAGTCTTTCTAAGTGTCTATCTAGGCAGAATATTCCGCTATTATAAACTCTAAGACCTTCCCACACAGCATCTCCACCTTGCACGACACTGTCAAAAACTGAAACACGGGCTTCGTCTCTGTGATATAATCCGTCTTTTACATAGACTTTCAAATCTTTATTTCTCTCGTCAAATTTCTGTAACATATCTATGCTTTTATTGCTTTTTCAAATAGTTGATTGTAATATGGTAAAACCTCCTCATAGACAGGAACTAACCTATCATCAAGAACTACGTCTTCCTTTTTCTGGGTTTTCAAAAACCCAGTTGATTTATGAACATTATGATACCAAAAATCAGCCCACGGTCCATCTTCTTTTCTCGGCCCCGCTTCCCATGATAACATCCTATTATCAAACGGGATATCAAGTTTATTGCATGCTTCGCGAAGTACTTTCTCGGGGTTCAGTAATAATTGCCCACTATCTATGACTACAGGATCAAATTTCCCCTGTTTGCTTATTTCATTATAAATTTCAGCTTCTCGTCGGAGTCCTACGTCATTTGCTACAGGGTTTGTTATGACCTTGGCAAATGAGGCTATCAATCGCTTTGGATCACGGACAAGAAAGACATTTCTACAATTATGACTATAACTATAATCGTATCCATCCATATGATGCGCCATATTCTTCACAAAGAGATAGTCTTCTTCTCGATTAGCTTGAAGAACGTTTTTGATCACTTCTTCTGGTGAGGATGACTGAGCCGCTAAAGTTGCCGCCGCCGCTGGATGATCCACATCAAAATTGGATAAGTAATAAGCATAGAATGGTTCATCCACAATAGCCATATCTTTCCTATTGCCAAATGAATACATCATTGCTGTTGATATATTCCTTGGGCCTGATATGAGTTGGATAAGTTGTGTCATATTCTTTAGATGATACTTTAAATGACAAGAATAACCATTTTCAAAATATGATTCAAACTTAAATCAAGTAATCATAAAACAAATAAAGTATTCGGGATAACGAACAAAATATAACCATCCACAACAAAATACTATTACCTATAGTAAAAAGTTGTCTCTATAGAGGGTAGTATGAAATTAAAAAAGGAGTGGTTTTGACCACTCCTTTTTTTGCTTTCTACTAAATAAAGTTTATTTAGAGATCATTACTTTATTGTAAACAGTTCCTTGATTAGAAACTAGTTTCAAGAAATAAACACCAGAATTTAACTCATTTACATCAATGCTATATAAAAACAGACCTTTTTGCACCCCTACAGCTACTTTCTCTCCAGATGAAGAATATAGAACTGGAAGAGTTGATAAATCAGGGCTGTCGGCTATCAAGATTGTCTCTTTAACTGGGATAGGATATATCTTCGTAAGTTTAAACAATTCATTGACAGAAGAAATCACATCAATTATAAATGGTCCAAATACCTTAGCACAACCATTTTCATCAGTTACATTAATCAAGAATGTTCCAGCGGTCAAAGCATCTAAAGCAGGGTTACCAATGTCGTTTCCTAACCCATCTGTTACTTCGACTTGCAGATCTCCTTGTCCTCCTGAGAATGAAATGTCAATTTGACCATCTTGACCAGACTCATTACTAGCTGGTGATAATATTGGATCAGATCCGACTATCTCAGTTGGTTCAACTATTTCAATACCTGAAACTAATATTTCACAGTTATTTGCATCTGTAATTATGACAGAGTATAGACCAGCATCAAGTCCCTCAATTAAACTTCCTTCTTGTCCATCATTCCATATATATGTTGTTGGATCTTGTAATCCTTCTACAACTATTGAAATACTACCATTAGATTCTCCATAACATGATATATCCGACACGGAAGTTTCTGACACCATCAAACTACAATCTCCATTGTTCACTATTACAGTTTGGGTCGCCGTACAACCATTTGCATCCGTTATTGTAACAGTATACATACCTACAGCAAGACCATCTATGGATTTCGTTATTTCCCCATTACTCCATGAGTATTGATAAGGTTCTTGCCCATTTTCGGGACTAGCTGTAGCGCTACCATCTTCTTCACCTACTGCAGATTCACTGATTACTTCTACATTAGCTAAGATCGCTAGTGGATCTTCTAATACTAACTCTTGTTCCATACTACAATTATTCTCATCAGTAATAGAAACAGAATAGGTGCCGGCTCCAAGTCCATTTAAGATCATATCAGTACTACCCGTAGACCAAAGGATAGAAATATCTCCCGTTCCGCCTGAAGGACTTACCATCAGTGATCCATCTGTAGAGGCGCTACAAGAAGGTTCTATAATACTAGATTCAATTATTAACAAATCAGGTTGTGACACCATATATTCAGAAATTTGTTCGCAGCTGTTACCATCCGTTAACGTTACTGAATAGCTTCCACTTACTATGTTTTGTAAATTTTGCTCTTCAGACCCATTACTCCATAAAACAGAAATGTTTCCTTCTCCACCTGTAGGATTTATATTAATTTCTCCATTTTCATCACCATTACATTGTACGTCAACTATTGTTTCGTTGGTCATTAACAAATCCGGTTGTGTTATTTCAATAGAGATCGTCGAAGAACAATTATTATCATCCGAAACTGTGACTACATAACTTCCAGCAGGTAAATTACTTTGAGACTCATCTGTACTACCATTAGACCATGAATACGAGTACACCCCGCTTCCTCCGGTTGCATCTACAGAAGCCGCTCCATCACTTGATCCATAACAATTGTTATTCGCCACATCACCAGGACTCAATGAAACACCTTCAATTTCTGAGAGTATGAACTCTGCAAATGCTTCGCAACCTTGCAAATCTGATATAGTAACCAAATAAACTCCTGAAGGAATATTAGAAAGGGTCATCCCCATACTTCCGTCTCCCCATAGATATGTGTACGCTGGATTCCCTCCTTCACCAACAGCAACCAACTCTCCATTACTGCTATCACAACTTGGTTGTATATTTTGATTTATCTGCGCTTCTATACCTGTTAGAGGTTGTTCTATAATAATCGCATCAAACACTTCACAACTACTTGCATCAGTAGTTGTCACAGAATATGTACCTGCTGAGAGGTTAGTTATAGTCTGTGTTGTTGCCCCATTGGACCACAAATAATTATAACCTCCTGCACCACCATCAACAGTTATTATTGCAACACCATCTTCACCATCTAAACAATTAACATTTGTTCCAGTAATTGTATTAGTTAGTTCAGTCGGTTCTTCTAATATTATTTCGAATTCATTCTCACAATTTTCAGAATCTATAACTTGAATAACGTAAGTTCCTTTAGAAATAAAAGAAATAGAAGCTCCTGAAGAAATCACAGTCCCATTAAATATCCAATTGTATTGAAACCCTCCATTTCCTCCATTAGCTTCTACAGTAATCCCACCATCAGATTCCCCGAAACAACTAGGCTCCATAACATCGATAACATTAACATCGATAACACTTGGCTCGTCAATAAAGACGACTTCTGATTCCATACAGCCTTCTGAATCTGTTGTTGTAACATTGTACTCACCAAAAGGTAAGTTATTCTGAATAGCTCCATTTGCTCCATTACTCCATGCATAAGAATAACCAGAATTACCACCTGATGCAGAGACTTCTGCAAATCCAGAATTATCGCCATTACATATAACATCTGATTGGAGAATGACATTTAAAAACAATTCAGATGGCGCTCCAATATTAACAAATTCTATGATGTCTGTCCCACCATCAGATACAGTAACTGAATGAGTACCTGAGTTTAGCTCAGTTGCTGTTGACGTATTTTCTCCATTATCCCAATTATATGTATATGTTCCACTCCCGCCAAAAGCCTCTATCATTGCAGACCCATCAAATGAATCGTGACAACTCGCATCCTGAATATTAGAGAGGCTAATAGTTAGAGGTGCGCCTCCAGCAAAGGGTACTGGTCCGTTATCCGTAGAAAAATACGAATCATTCGCTGTCCCTGACCCATTGGCCAATAAGCCACCAGAATAAAATGTTATATCTCCTGTTGCTGTCGCTGGAGAGGTCCATGAAAAATTCCAAGTAAATGAATTTGACGGAAAATTAACTGGTAAAACGTTTTCAATATAGATCCTTCCATTTTGACTACAACCGCCTGTATTTGTGGGATTTGCAGGGTCAAATATCTCTGTATTCCCACCAGGACTCCATGTACCTGCATTGGTATGCGTACCTCCATTGTCTTCTAAAGCAACTATCTGAAATCCAGCACTTGCAGGGTCTCCTGATGTTGCTGTCAATGTAACTGAAATGTCGTATAATGTATTTGGCTCTATTGAACTTGGATTTCCTACAATGCCAATTTCTACCTCTCCTGTGTATAATCCACCGTCAGAATGACAAGTTAAACAAGTTCCTTCTCCTGGCGCATTAGTTGCGATAGCACAAAAGAAATTTCCAGGCCCATCACTCATACCCATAAATAGGATACATGCAATAGTACAAAGTCCGAGTACAGCTTTTTTCATAGTTATTATAGTTTTAGTTAATCTATAATAACCTATACTTGATTAATTTAAAATGGTTGCCTCTCGTCAAAATTAAATTTTCATTTTTTCAAAACCTCTTTAACTGCTTCTAACATCAAAGGCTCCATCACACTATATCCAAGCAAAGTAGGATGCACTTCATCCTCTGCATACTTCTTAGGCAATCCATTTCTATCATCGGCCATTGCAGAAAAGTAATCAAGGTAGTAGTACCCTTTTGTTTTCGAATACTCCGCTATCATTTTATTCAATACCGGAATCTTAACATTTGGTTCTAAGCCTGGTTTCCACGGATAATCAAAAGCTGGCAGCACAGAACTGAGAATCACCTTAATTCCATTCGCATCTGCGAGCTCAGCCATAGACTTGATATTACCCATAATCTCTTCTAATGTCATCGGTCCAGTATTTCCCGCTATATCATTGGTACCTGCGAGAATAACCACAACAGAGGGATCAAGATTAAGAACATCTTGTCTCATTCTGATCAGCATCTGTGGTGTTGTCTGACCACTTATTCCTCGTCCGACTAATGGATTATCTTTAAAAAAGTCTGGTCTCATGCTTACCCACCCTTCAGTAATACTGTTACCCATTAAGATGACCCTTTTTTCACCTTCCCGCAATTCAGGTAAAGCTTCGTTGGCAGATCTATACTTACTTAAGCTTGCCCAATCTTGTGATTGCATATTCATTGATAACATAGTAAATAGGATTAAAAAGAATAATTTCATCGTCGTTCGTTTTATACAAATCAAGATAAGGAATTATTCTAATTTCAATAAAATCTCTAAGCTTTATAATGTATAGATTTCCCTTCGCATGCAATTTGTTCTACTCTAGAGTTTATGCATTCAAAAGAAATCCCTTTTCGTATGAATTTAAATTACAAAAGATGAAAAGTAATATCTTGCCCTTTGCAAGGGTAAGACAGAAGAAAGGGTTCAATACGCATCGATTGGAAAGAAACAAATAATCATTTAAGTGCCCCAAAATACTACGCCTTAATCTTACTCCTAAAAAAATACCAGAACACAAATGATACAGTTACTCCGAATATAAATGGTAACATCCAAATCATATCCCAATTGTGTGTACCGTCAGCATTTGTATATGCGTTCACTGTCTCTCCAGCAATAGCAGTACCAACAAGAGCCATCAATCCCATTGTAAGCAGGGAAAAGAACCCCTGAGCTGTACTTCTTAGATGCGTAGGAACTATGGTGTCAAGATATATCTGTGCAGACAACATAGAGAATATATAAGCAATTCCGTGCACTGCAATACCAATTATAAGAAGCCACTCCATATCATACTGAAAACCCAAAATAAACAACCCATACCTAGCACCCCAAACGAACATGCCTATGAAGATAATCGTCTTAAATCTCCACACTTTAAAGAACCAAGGAAGTGCTAATAAAAGTACGATTTCGACCACCTGTCCGATTGTCATCTTTGCCGCAGCATTCTCTACCCCAATCTCATTGAGAAATGGATTGACAAAGCTGTAATAATACGACAGTGGTATACAAATAAGCCCGATACAAATAACTAAAATAGAAAAAGACCTTTCTTTAAAAAGCTCTCTAATTTCAGGACCGATAATACTATCAAGAAAATTTGTCTTAGGCCGTGGTGATGGCGGTGTACTCGGTAAAGTAAGACAATATGCCGCTTGAAAAACAGAGAATGACGCTGCAATTACAAAGGGCATAACTTGGTTTTCAATGTTGAGAAAACTGACCATAAGCCCTGCAACGATCCATGAAATAGTCCCCCAAACTCTAATTTTCGGATAGTCTCTTTTTGAATCTTCAATATGATGAAAGCACAAAGAATTAGACAGTGCAAATGTGGGCAAATAACAGAGTACATGGAGCAAGATTACAATATTGAACCAAGTGAAATCAGTAATCGTACTTGCTAGAAAAAGTAATCCGCCACCAAGAACATGCAGCACTGCAAGTAACTTCTCTGCAGAGAACAACCGATCTGCCAACACTCCCATAAACAATGGAGTTACAGTAGCTGCAATAGAAAAATTAAGATACACAAGACCGACTTCTCTTCCTGAAAAATGAAGGGTTTCCATCATATATGTTCCACCAGTAACAAACCAACTGCCCCAAATAAAAAACTGGAGTATCTGTAGTAAGGAAAGCCTGATTTGCATCTTTAAATCCATAGTGCAAAGGTGGATAAAAAGAATCTATAGATCGAGCTTTCTATTTATTTAATTGCAAGTAATTTTCATCCCTAATCTGCAAAATCAATGTCGCCATTGCGTTAAGGTCAAAATAACAATAATCATTTCATTCTCTTTATTTTGAAATACAACTCTATATGTAGATATTGAAGTGCACCATAAATGACTGATAATGAGATCGACATTTATTTTTCTACTTTTTTCTCTTATTCACACGGTAATTGCTGCCCAATATTCCGAAAGTATCCTACTATTGGTAAAGTCTGTAGATAATAAAGCAATACCATCTGCCCACCTAACGCTAGAAGACAACAGTCACTACATATCGAATT
Organism: uncultured Saprospiraceae bacterium; assembly: GCA_938003955.1. GTDB lineage: Bacteria > Bacteroidota > Bacteroidia > Chitinophagales > Saprospiraceae > CAJXUU01. The sequence goes on from CALKXE010000186.1 coordinate 14,138, forward strand.
CAAAAGGGGAAATAAGAATCAAAGCAAATGCTGAATTCATTAAATTAAGGATTACTCATATTAGTTATACTCAGGTTGACACCACCATAAACACAACATCCCTTCAAACTCACAGCATAATTTTAAAAGCAAATTCCTATAGTATAGATCCCGTAACCATTTCAGACAAAAAACGACTTTTCGAAAAGAGCAATTGGGCAATCACGGATATTGCGCTTCACGAGTATGGATTCATCGTTAGTGCTACTGAGAGATCCAAAAGATACATTTATCTATTTGACAAAAATGGAGTTCAAATCCTCAAATTCAAGACAAAATTTAAACACGAAACTATACAAAACGGTCTCAAATCAGGACACTACCATCTCATGAACAATAACTATGGTAACGAAATCATGGTATCAACAGATACGATTATATTCCTGAATGAAGAGCCAATAGAGAAATATGAAAAAACGCTTAACTACTTCATATTTACCAACAGCAACTATACTATCGCCGAAGAATGGGCAGCACACAATAAAAAACTGACGCTATCTACTATAGATAATGCAACTTTCGTTAGAGAACCTTTTTATAAATCATTTGACCAAGAGAATTTCA
>CALKXE010000187.1 GCA_938003955.1 uncultured Saprospiraceae bacterium
TCTATTTGTTCTATATTTTACTTGAAAAACTTGGCTTATTCGTGCTTTTATTGGCTTTTCAAATATACTTCTATTATTGATTATTCTTTCAACTTCCGATCAATTTTCATCGCTTCCTTTTTTCATCTGCTGCTCTACAACTATGTTATATACGCACATATTTTTATCAATATACGTATTTTTTTACTCTCAATAAAATTAACACCAAAACCCCACTAATCCCCAACTACCTAGTAATCATATATATATATATACAACACGAATCAATCCCACTAGCCGTGTATACCCGAGTATTATCTGAATAAAAATGGATAAATTGGTTATCTTTTATTGGTCTAATTTGTAATTACTCTCAATATATACAATCTTTTAGTCTTGAAATAACACAAGTACTCAAAATCGCTCATAAAAGTAAACTCCAACACAAGTAAAATAGAAATAAAACAACCAATATAGCGATCAAAATGATCGCGACATTTGCACTAATTCGTTTAACTAAAAAATGAATCGGTTGCAAGATCAAGAAGTGCTTTTCATTGTTTAGAGCAAAGACTAGAGCTGGTAATCTTACGAAATTCTGAATCTATAATTTTATAATTTTCTCAAACAATTTGCCTTGATATATAAGAAAGTAGATTCCGGCTTGCAGGTGACTTAGATCGTTAGTCTCTCCAGAACGCACGTCACCGAGAGATCTTCCACATAGATCTATAATCTGCAATGATTGTATGCCCGGCTTATCGGATATTACATACAGATGTTGATGGATTGGATTTGGAAATACACTTATATATTCCATATTATTTCCTTGAGTGGTACTACTCACTATGTTGTAACATGCCAATTCAGATACTTGCAATCTAATATCTTCCAATAAGGGATAAAAACTATCTCCTGGACAAACAGTCGAAGAACAAGCATTATCGGATCCACTACTGTCCCGATGGCCCGCGAGATTTTCTAGGATAAAATCTCCCGTAACATGATAAGATTGTGCATTAACATCTATGAGATGATCCGTCGCTTCGTATGCTAGTAAATTAACCAAGCTACTCAATGCGGCTTCCGTTGGTTGCTCTACACTATAATCTCCGATTACACATATGCCCACAGTGTTTTCATTTATACAGCTGAAGTGCGCTCCTTGAGCATTATCCGACCTTCCTTCGTACAGAATGCCGTTGGGATCTATCAACCAATTGTATCCGATGTCGTCCCATCCATTTGTATTGACATGGAGATCCCAGATAAACGCTACTACAGTTGCGAAATTATTACTTTCATTATTGCCCGCTGAATGATGCACAATCAAGTGTGTCGGTTCAGTAAGTGTCGGCGAATCCCCCACAGGACAAGTTGGGCACCAACAAACCCGCTCGCATATCTCGGGCAAGTCGCAATTAACCGATCTTCCTATGATTTGATGTGCAGACTTCTCCCGTCCGGCTAAGAAAAATCTAATGGTCAGTGCCGTATTTAATTTTTCACTTGTTTTAAATTGGATCTCAGAAAAAGAATTTTGAATTGGCTTTGTTCTAAAAGCAGATCTGTTTGATTCTACAAACTCATGTTGCTCTGAAAATTCAGACCAGTCCGACCAATCATTATCTCTTTTTAATCTGTAAAATATATCGACACTTTCCTTATCAAAGTGATAGCACGATAATCCAATAAATTCTAATGATTCCTCTGCTGCTTCAAATTGAAATTCGCTTGATATGAATTCAGCGTTACGATTATAAAAATCAGGTACTATTTCCATAGTTTTGGATTGACCAGTCAGGGCCCCCAATGCTATAACATTAATAATCACAACAAACAGAATGTTCTTCATTGATCTAAGGTATAAAATTATGCATTAGCCAATCCTCATCGTTTTATTCAATCTGGAACTCAGATTTCAAGGTGCTCTAGGTTTCACCCTACCCTTTTACTTTTCCAAATAAACTGAATCGTCCAATATCAATTCGATTACAGTTTGTACTTGCTTAAAATGTTATAGATTAAAGCTTTGACTAAAACTTACGATATTCCCCTTCCAAGTACTGATTCGCTTCTGCTTCGGCGAACAATCCTGATTCAGCATCCCAGTGCAATGTCTGATTCGGAAACCTTCCTGCAATAACGCCTAATAGTATAGTCTCTGTCAATCTAGCGGCATAAGAAAATGGTGCAGTACACTGCCCTTTTCCTAGGCAGGCATCGATAAACTGATGGTAATGTTTTGGACTTTCTGATCCATAATCTCTTACGGGTACTTCGAGTCTTTCCGATTCTCCTAAGATCGACATATCAAGATCTTCATATTTTCCGTCGATTAGTAATTTCGGCAACTCCATAAAATGAGGTAGTAAAAGACTCCCTTTCTCACCAACAAACATGGCACCTTGATCAGGTAACTTTTCGTCATTGGGCAACATCAATTCTGGATGTGCTGTTGGTGCTCCTTGCCCATCATACCATATCCATCGAAATGAATCCGTCGTATATTTCGTTCCTGGGAATTCGTAGGTTACTATATTATTCTCTGGAAAGCCGTATCCATTTGACGGTCGGCATTCTGTCTTTATCGTTTTAGGTACGTCTAATGCTAGTGCGTTATACGGTGTGTCAAAAATATGAACACCCATATCGCCCAATGTTCCACAGCCAAAATCAATGATCTTCCTCCAATTGCCTGGATGATAAGCACCTTCTTTGTAGGCTCTATGTTGTGCAGTTCCTAGCCACAGATTCCAATCTAGATTTTCTGGGATAGGATCGCTACCTTCTGGTACAGGACCATCATAACCCCAATTTTTAGGAGACCAAGCGTGTACCGTATTTACCTTTCCTATGATTCCCGCTTGTATCAGTTGTGTAGCTAGTTTATAATCATAAAACGAGTGTACCTGTATTCCCATTTGAGTAATTAGACCTTTGGCCTTAGCCATATCATTCATTGCTCTCGCCTCACTTACGTGATGGGTCAGTGGCTTCTGACAATACACGGCTTTTCCTATTTCCATTGCTTGCAACGAGGCCGGAGCGTGGGTATGATCGGGAGTGGATACGACTACAGCATCAATTCCATCTTTCATTTCATCGAGCATTTTCCTATAGTCGGTATATTTTTTTGCTCCAGGAAATAATGCATGTGCTGCATCCAAATTATGAGCGTCTACATCACATAATGCCGTAACATCCACAGAAGAGTGAGAAGCCATTGCCTTGAGATCTTCGAGGCCCATACCTCCAACACCAATATGTGCTGTTCGTAATCTTGTTTTATTGACTACTTTGGCATTTGCACATGATGGCAAAACAGCTACTGTAGCCAATGCCGCACTATTTATTAAAAAATCTCGTCTTTTCATCTTTCTTAGTCTTTTACCAATTAAATATTAGCACAATCATTTATCCTGAACTCCTATTCCGCTTAATCTGTTCAAGCGGAAGTACTATCCTATGTCTTTGCTTAATGTCTTTAATACCGATCAATTAACTTTATTAAATCCGTATTATTTTCAAGCTTCCACTGTTCGGCAAAGGATACGAAATTCATACTGTTTTCGCCTTTGCCAAAATCTGCTTTCACGATTAATTTGGGATCAGCTCCAAATTTCATAAGAAGATCTACTGTAGTCAATCGCTGTTCTTTACTTATGTGCTCTCCCTGTCCATCTCCTGGTCTTGTTAATGCAAAATATAGCATATCAGACGAATTATTCCAGTTTGGATTATATCCATTTTCTAGTAAGAATTTCACGGCACCATTCTCATTCCAAAAACAAGTACTTACTAATGGACTCCATCTTTTAGATTCCTTAAGGTATCCTCTTCCTATTAATTCCCTTAGAAATTCAATGGTTGCAAACTTTGGAATTCCTTCGTCCATCGTATTAACCAATAGGCACTGATTTTCACTTACAGAAATCTCCATACCTGCATCTATCAGCCTATCCAACATTTCAATTGAGGTTGATTCACAGAGGTTCAATAGACAAGAACAATGATAGTTCGAAGTATTCCCTTCATTATTCAGAGAGAAACTAAAGTTAAAATCTTCTCCTCGGTTTAAAATAATATTTAGTAATTCTGAATCGCAACTTCTTATCACTTTCTCCAGAACGCCACTATTAAGATCGATATATGGCAGATACATTGTTTTAAAAAGGCTTGTGTCATTTTTTGTGTACTGAAACAGAGCTCGCTTATTACCATCACTCAGATGATAACCGTTACTCAATATATAATGCAATAGTTCTTCGTTTTTGTTTATTGCTTGCTCAAAAAACGAATTCCCATATGCATCGATATAGTTTACATCTAAACTATCAATTATTGATTTTGCTTTATGTATTTTTCCATCATCGATAAATTCTCTGAACGCCTCAATCGGTTCAACAAATATCTCTGTCCCCGTATTGTGTTGATTCCCTTCAGTGCTCTTTTCCACTTTCACCTTAGTGTTTGTGCACCCTACAGAAATCAAAAATAGTATGATAAGTATGTTCTTCATTTATGAATCATAAAATTAAGATATAACAACTCAACTATAACTTTCTAATCTTAATATTCTTAAACCAAAGCGGGCTGTCATGATCTTGTAGTCCGATATATCCTTTTTTGAACGTACCGTATTCAGGATGATCTTTCCACTTTCCTGATGCCTTTCTCTTCTTCCAATCTTTCGACCAAGGGACAAACTCTAGAAGTTTATTACCATTTAGCCAATGTTCTGCATGATCTGGAGTAAATATTATTCTTGATGTATTCCACTCCCCTGCAGGCTTCACTATCTTCTTACTATTATCCGGAGTGTGCATTGCATAATCAGCACCAGTCTTCTGCCATTCTTGCAGTTTAGCTTTGTTGATTTTCTCCCATTGGAGATCATCAAGTAGTTGATATTCAGGAGCTACATCCGAAATCCAATATTCTTCATTGATATGATAGAAGATTCCACTATTCCCTCCTGCAGGAAGTTTCCATTCTAAATATAATTCGAAATTGTCAAATTCTTCAACACCGTATACAATATCATTACCCCCTTTCTTATCTGTTTCTAATCGTTTTTCTGTATCAAATGTTAGGGCTCCATCTACTATCGTCCATTGCGGTGGCAGTGTTTCTCCTCGAAATGCTCTCCAACCTTCCGTACTTGTTCCATCAAAGAGAGAGATCCATTCTCCCTTCCCATCCACTGTACTGACTGTTTCTTCACTCGTATCAATTATTTTATTCACCATTGTGCGTTTGCATCCAATGCATAAACAAACAACAGACATCGCTATTAATATTCTCTTCATAAATTAGTGTTTCCGTTTTCTATTGTACTTGAGAAGTAGCCTAAAGTCTATTCAACTGAATATTTCTCCATCTCACTTTGATACCGCCGCCATCATGTATTTGTAAGGCGATTGCTCCTTTCCCTTGACCTATTTTCTCATCAGATATCTGAATCATTTCTTGGCCATTGAGCCATGTCGTTACATTATTATCTACAACTCTGATTTTCATCTTATTCCAATCTCCCATTTTGAGTGCCTTATCTTTGGCAGGATCGGGTTTGATCAGCCATCCTCTCCCATATGACTCATATATTCCTCCAGTACTATTTTCAGGCGGAGCTACTTCTACCTGCCATCCAGTCACCTTTGTCCCTTCGAATGTAGATCGAAAAAACACGCCACTATTTCCATTGGCCTCTTGCTTAAATTCTAACGTCAATTCGAAATTATCATAATCTTCCGCAGTAGATAGATAACCATACTGAGCATCAAGACCACTCTCGCAGATGAGCTCACCATTGGCAACGTACCATTTTTCAGTTCCATGATTGATCCACCCATCAAGAGAAGTACCATTAAACAATGAAGTAGTTTGAAGTTTTGGAGTACATGAAATACCTACCATTAAAACAAATAGATAAAAATATTTTGCCATTATGACCCCAGTTTTGAAAGCGTTAAATAAAAATCTACCCCAAAATAGTAATGCAGATCTAAACCACACTATACCAGCCGGATAAAATAATTTTTTGGTACTATAAACGACCCTAAGTTTTGATTACCACAACCTAAGCAGATTCCGCATTTGCCAAATAAATTCTACCCTTAATAATGGAAACAGAATCTTTTTTATGAACCCGACGCAAGCATCGAATAATTTAGGTATTAAAATTGCACTGTATTACCGTTGATTCCATCCAAATCAACTACTAAAATACACATTGCATGAAGCGACTTATATATATATTATTCTTGATATCAATACATTATGCATTACATTCACAATGTGAAGCTAATTTTGTGGTTGTGACAAGTGGTAGCGACTATCAGTTTTCTAATGTATCTACCCTCGCAGATGATGATGAAATCTCATCTAGACTTTGGAGGTTTGGAGATGGGAATACAACTATAAATGAAAACCCTACACACACCTATAACACCAATGGCTTATATCAAGTAATCCTACAAATCGCCACAGCAAATGGATGTAATGCTAGTGATACCATGTCTGTAGAAGTATGCAGTATTAGTTTAGATTTCAACCTCAGTTCTGTATGTGACAATGATGACGAAGTGGCGCTTATCTTAGAAATCGATGACGAATCAAATGCACTAGATTCTGTTCTTATATTTCTAGATGACATACTGGTAAGTGATACCGCAGTGACAATCCCAAATGGCGTCATTAACTACAATATAAAAGTACCTGGAGATGGCAATCAGCACTTTGTAAGAGTAGAGTCTCTCCCTAATGGTTTCTGCAGTGAAACCATTGGATTTTTCGTGCAAGATTGCAATGCAAGTTGTTTCTTATCTGGATTAGATATAGATGATGGATATCAACAGACACATAATATCGTACTCCTAGAGTCTGAGTTCTCACCCAATAATCGAGAAATTAACTTAGGTGACAAAGTGCGATTTATTTGGTTGAATGACAATCATTCCTCTACCTCTTTTGACACAATATCCTCTGACAAATGGGATAGTGGTGTACAAGATTCAAGCTACATTTTAGAAATAACACCCAAAAACCCTGGATTGAAGCCGTTCTATTCTACCGCTGATGGAGACGCCACAGGGCCTTACTCTGGCAATTTGATTGCTAATTGTCCAGAAAACAGGGGAAGTTTGATAAACATTTCATTTCTGAACAATGCAGCTCCAGCTTCTGGATTCTATATTGGAATCGATGGAGTCATTCTCAATGACGCTACATATGATTATGACTTGATTGGTCTTACTAACTTAGAATTCTTTCTTCCGGGTGATGATAAAACACACCAAATATCAATAATCGATGTAGAAGATGAATCTTGTTCTATTAAGAAAACTGTCAAGGCTATTAATTGTAATGGATTCTTCGATTGTTCTCTTAATGTAAATGCTGATATATTGGAGCGATGCAATGAGGACTCTCTGGTATTGGTCGGTATCGATGTGAGTACACTAAGTCCTACTGGACTTGGAGTTGAAATCATATTAGATGACACGATTGTAGTCGATACGATCTACTATACGGGTAATCAGGCCAGTACTTCCATTTCAATTTTTGGCGATGGATTGCTTCATACGATCAAGGCTATGGACTTGACTGACGCTTTTTGTGAAGATGAGGTTGCCATATTGATCAACGATTGTTCTGCATCATGCGGAATCGATGAATTAGAGATAGGTACAGGATCAAACAGCACGATAGTGCTCGCGGTTACTGACTTTGCGGTAAGTCTCCAGGACTTGAGTATGTCATCAGGTGATGATATATTATGGCAGTGGATCCAAGATAGTCTTGTTGGTGTAAGATCAGTCGCTGATTCAGGTCCTAATAGTTGGGACAGTGGTCTACAAACTGATGGTGCAGTATTCATCTCCCCTATCCTCAATGCAGGATTACATCCATATTATTTGTACAATGAGAATGGAGATATACTATACAATGCCACAGTAGAAGTCGTAGCTAGTTGTGATGAAAACAAAATTCCAGTCTTCTATAATTTCTTAGATATCAATGGATCTGTTAGCGGATTTGATATTTATGTGGATAGTATTAGACTAGAGACGGGACCATTTCCATATGCGCTAGACGGAAACAATAGAGGCGTATTCCAACTAGAAGGAGATGATCAAGAGCACCTAATTGAGATCAGAGATCTCTCTGAAGATGAATGCTTTGCTGGCTCCTTCTTCGTCGCCCCGACTTGTGAAATGCCTCCCTGCGGCGGATTGATAGAGCTTCAGGTACAAGATTCTTGTTTTAATGATAATACAATAAACTACCTAGCGACTATTAGCCATCCTAACCCTACAGAACAAGGATTTATCTTCAGATTAAACGGAGAGCTCATAGAAGGTTTTCCTTTTCTATATGGCCCAGATGGAGAGACTCAGCTTACAGGATCTTTAGTCGCTGATAGCACTATTTATACATTTACATATATTGATCTAGGCGATCAGAGTTGTGTAGATACGCTAACATATCAATCTCCTCTCTGTCTAACTGACTGTAGTATCGAGCTGATCTCTTTTCAAATAGTAGATTCATTCTTCTTAATTGACCATCCTAATACTCCAGATTCTTTGGTCGGATGTCAAGACAGTTTTATTAATGTCGAAATCGTTTTTAATGAAGAATACAGCGACTCTGATAGTTTTAGAATCGCAGTAGATAATGTACTGGATGAGAATATATATGGCTACAAACTAGGCGATGGAATTAATACCATCTTCGTATCTGTCATAGGAGATGATACGCTTCACACGATACAATTTATAGATCATCTTGATTCTACATGCACTTTTACAACTGATGTATATACTCCGTCGTGCTTTTCACCGTGTAATATTGAGATAGACAATATAGTCCTGGATAGTTGTGCGAATGAAGTAGCGTACTATACTCTCAATCTAGAAAACACAACCAATAAGTATGATTATACAGTACTATATGATGGAGAACCTATTGATATAACTGGAGATAGTCTACTTGTCAATTTCACTGGTTATGCTGACGGTTTAGAACATTTTATATTGGTCATTGACAATGAGGAATCACTCTGTAGAGATTCGATATTTTTCACTTCTGGATACTGCCTTGATTGCCCTATCGATATTCAATTGGTACAGAGGGATAGTTGCGAGATCGGAGATTCGATAGGCTATGCATTTATATTCAATACAGAGATAGACAGCTTAGATGTATTCGTAGAAGTTGGTGATACCAGTTTTATAATCAATCCAGATTCGCTAGCCTTCTCTTACGATATCCGATTGAGAGGTGACAGCTCATTTTATCAATATATATTCACATCAACGGAAGATCAATTCTGCAAGGATACAATCGACATACAAACTATAGACTGCACCCCGATCATATGCGAGCCTAATTTTAGCTATTCGATAGATGGATTGACACTTACTTTCACAGATAGTTCTGTGACCTCAGAGCTTATAATCGATCAATCCTGGAGTATCAATGATATTGTAAACATAGGCAATGTATCTACATTCAACTACACTGTTGATTCAATAGGACTTTATGATATCTGCCATACAATCACAACAGATTCTTGTAGTAACACCATCTGTAATGAAATTTTAGTAGGTGATCCATGCACGCAACTTATTCCGTTTTTCACATACGAAAAAGTAGGGACTGGATATCAATTCACGAACATGAGCATTGGTAGTATCGATGGTTACTTGTACAGGTTTGGAGATGGTATAATTTCGAATAACTCAGATCCATTTCACGTATTCCCAGACACAGGCATGTATGAGATATGCTTGACCGTGACCCAAGATCAATTCTCTTGCGAAGAGGAATATTGTGTTTTCATAGATGTAATACTTAATAACAGCAATGATATCAATATCAATAACAACATTGTAGTCTACCCTAACCCAGTATCTCAGGATATCAAAGGGATCAAATTCATCTACGAAACAAACCAACTACTTTCCAAAAAAGATATTTCAATTATCGATATCGAAGGTAGAAAAGTTGATCGTTTTTCTTTAGTATATGAAAGTGGAGATCGCTATGGACTCTCATTCGAAAAAGCAATTCAACCAGGAATTTATTATCTGATTATTAGAGCTGAAGATGGTGGACTTGACAGTGTGAAATTTGTGGTTTATTAGGACTTAATTTAAGACACCAATCTTATCATAGTTAAATCATCACTTGGCATTAAGCCATTATTGGTCTTGTCATACCAATTGTGTTTCAATTTGTCCCATAAAAATATCGGTAAACGCCCGATATCGAATGTTGCAGACGAATGTATGCGGCAAATTCGATAGTAATCGGTATAATTCCAATTTTCTTGATTGGAAGCTATATAGATGATAGCAATAGTAGATATTGACATTCTAATCCATCAATTCTATTCCATCCGCAAGAAATGGAATATCAAGCTCAACATCAGTCCCATAGCACTTATTCAAGCTTCTCATGAAAGCAGAATAAAACGCCTCAAATTTGATTGGATTCTTATTTTCATGCGGCATTAGACCTTCTTTGAATCCATACTCTTCCCATTGGTGTACAAACTCTTTGTTCTTTGAAAAAATATGCATAGGGGTCTCTTTACCGTACTTCTCATCGGTAATCATTGTTGGTTGATGGTCTCCATAAACTATGAAGATATCATTGGTTGACATGCGCTTCAGTATCGTATCAAACACAGAATCAATCGTATACTGTATAGCACCATGATATCGTTCCTTACGATTGCTCTCGTTATCTGTTGTAGTTGCGTATGTGACGCTTGGATCATTTATCATTTCCCAATCGTCCATAAGGTTAAGAGGAGAATAGAAATCCCAATGTGAATTCAATGTGCAATAAAACATTGTATACGGATCATCAGATTGTTTGGCAATATCCAGACCTCTGTTAAACGTATACTGATCAGGAACACAATTCTGAAGATTCATAAATTTCAATAGTTTGCCATTATACTCAAGCTCTTTATTATATATTAATCGATCATAATTCAAGTTCTTTTTTAGTTTCTCGAAGTCAAGTGTCCCTTCGAAGTCTCCAATCATTCCTTGCAATAAAAAATTAGTATATCCTTCATTTTTGGTAAACTGAAACAAAGATTCATAAGCACTAAAATTGGCCATCTCACTAAATAGGATATTATGCTTTGCTCCATTCTCAATAGGCATACCGAACAATAATGTACTGTAAGAATACCATGTACCTGTTGCAAATAACGGAGGCACAGCAAATGAGCTATAGCAGTTAATATCTGAATGTTTAAACTTTTCATCCCAATTCGAAATAGACTCAACAATTCCAGAATATTGATCTTTGTCTTTGAATAAAACGGAGCCATAAGACTCCATGGATATGATATGGATATTAGGTTTTTTCCTTAGAGATACCGCTGAAAACAAGTTATGTTTTTCAATGTCAGAATTAGTAAGATCATATAACTTATTATACCTTTTAGTTTGTTTTCCAGATTTAAGGATAAAGATTCCAAGACTAAATACGACTCTCGACAAGTAGTCTGTCACATTATAATATTTAACATTGTACAACCCATTTATTAATATGAATGCAAGGAAGCCAATTGCGTATACCCTATCAAATTCTAAATACTCGAAGTATGTATTAAGATAGAAAAATGCAGTCGAAAACAATCCGCAAAAAAGGACCAAAAGAATCGAAATGATTACAAAATATCCTTTATAAATTGAAATGCTTTCTCTCATAAAGAACCAATCACTTTTTAGGATCGGCGTTTTATTTAGAAGAATAAGAAACACGGCGACGTATATATTAAACACAAAAATGACTACCGCTACGAATGAAACTATCACCGTAGCGAGATGTCCTTGCAATCCAAGGAGATATATACAAATAAGAAGGAGACTGTACTCGAACGAAAACCTAAATGGATCGATAATTCTAGAAAAGTATATCGTTCTAACTTTCTGATTAAGTGTATCATTGGCTACTAAGAATCTTAATGGATTCCAACTCCTAGGAAGCCCTAACAAATACCTAGGCAAAAAGAGTATCACATTCAAAAAAAACAAATAAAGAATAAACTTCATGATATTTTATTTCTAAATGAACTATAGATGGATGCTATTGCCTCTTTTTCAAAAAGGAAAACACTTATGGTCGTTAATATGAGTATAATGATGCTAGAGATAGATCTGAATTCTGGACTTACAAATAAAACATGTGTTGCCAATAGAAAGAGAAATGGCAATATTCTTATAATTGGCGAAAAGTACTTAACAACACTTTCGGACAATCGTCTCTCAACAAAAAACAGAAATACAAAATAGATCATATATGATGTAAACAAAGCAGTTATGGCTCCCATAATTCCATATTTAGGAATCAATAAAAACATAACGCAAATCATACACAGTGTTTTTATAATAGTCGCAATACTGAGAAGCATTGTCTTCTTATAAAATAGAATTATTAATACTTGAAATCTCAAGAATATTAATGGGATAGTCGCAGCAACGGCATATGGGAAATAATCAATTATGACCAAATATTTAGGATTGTCAGTGATAAGGTGAAAATGATTCCCAACAAAAAAAACTCCAGCTAACGCAAATATCCCAACCGAGCAATATTGTTTGAATGCGTCATTGACATATGATACTTTAGAAGAACCATCTTGCTTCAATGATTCGTAAATATTTGGTCGTATTGCATTCTGAAATGCTCCAAGAAAAATCGCAAAAAAACCAGTAACTCCGATAAGTAATGCATAGATTCCTACCCGCTCTAAATCCAGAAATCTCTCAATAAATATTCTATCAATTTGCTTTTCGAAAATCACTAGAAAGGAAATTGGTAAAAATCCTAATCCAAAGATTAAAGAGGGCCTAAGTAGTTTATAATTCAATTTAAACTGGATCAACCAGCTATTACTGATAATTATGTAGAGAAATACTAAAATAGCAGATATCAAACTCCCCCACAGAATTCCCAAGATTCCCATATCATAATGCAAGATTAGAACGGCTTGAAGACTTACACTTGTAAGAATAGAGAAAACATTAACCCATACAAATTCTTTGACTCTGAGCTCATTTCTCAAGTAAGAATAATAAATTGAAATTCCCGAGATGAGCAATGCATTGCTTACCGCTAGTAATCCATAAGGATAAAACGTAATTTCCTTTGATATAAATATTGACTCAAAAATGAATGCCCCAGAGAAATAAAGGACTAATAAAAATAACACCCCAACTAAAAAATTGATCGTAAATATCTGTCCCAAGTAATTTATTAAAGATTTTCGATCTTCATAAAAGTCATAGTAGAAAGTATTTGCCGCTACATCTAATTTCAGACCACTTACAGAACTTACTAAACTAGAAAAAATAAGGACTAATGACAGAATACCGTATTCAGCGGGAGTTATTCTTGCCAGATAAAGGGGCAAGAGGAATATCCCAATTGCAGGTCTTAAGAACCCCAAAAAGGTAAACCACATAAGATGATTCCATGTCGACTTTTCTCCCCTCATATTTATTAATACTTGGAATATTGATACTTATCCAATATATCTGAATATTGACTTAGAAAATAATCATTCAATTCAGGCGTAAACTGGTTTTTCCATTGCCCAGAATTCGAATTTCGTATATGCTTGTCTCCTTTTCTATTCTCTAGAGCATATCGCTTAGAGAAGTAGATAATCTTCTTTTTCGTAAAACCTTCGATTTCGTAGTGATCAACAATTTCTCTAAATGCAGCTACTTGATTCGACATGATATCTTCATATCGAAAGAGCTTTATTCTCTTGTCTTCAGGCCACTCCATCATACTTTCGAAATGGTGTTTTCTGAATTCTATTTCAGCTTTTAATCCGTCCTCTATACTTATTGTGTTCAAGTATTGAGCATAAGACATTCCCTTGGGCATCCCTTCAGGGATACATCCATTTATAGCCGCCCAATACTTATCTGTTGGATCTACATATCGAAACCATGGTTCTGCACCCCGCTTATGATAAAAGTATCCAGAAACCACTAAATCTCTCGGATCTCTTATGAACCTAGTAATTCTAAAATCATCTTGAAACTGATCAATGTTAGGTGCAAAGCTATTGATAGAACTTATATAATAATCTTTGTTAAGGTTATAAAACAGTCCCTCTATACTTTCGAAATGTCTATATTTTTCGCCTCTTGACAGGTCATATTTATTCAATGCAGAATTCATCGTCCTGTAGAACAACATAGTAAGACACTTATGATAAGAAGCATGAATTCTAAGCATTATTTACTTTTTTTATAAACATAAACACCATATTTCATCTTCTTTTCAGAAAATAATAAATCTAATAATATTCCACCACGGAAGATACGAAAGACGTCCTTTTTATCTGAAAAAGGAAGTAAACTTAATACGCTCAGTGTGAGATTCCTTAACTTAAGCATTAAGCTATTCTTATCTGGCATCCTACTCGTCAAGTCATGGTATGCGCCATTTGTTAGTACTTTTGAGAAATCCTCAATTCTGAACAAGTCAACTAATGCCCAATCCTTCATCAATGTCTTACCATAGGAATTAATAGTTTCACTTTGATAAAAATCTTCAACAATAATCATTGTCCCATTTGGAGCAAGTTTGCTATGCAATGACTTTAATGATTTGTTCAAATCTAAGCTATGCTTTAATGACTCCACAGCAATGATAAAATTATATTGTTTGTCTGGGGCGTCTTCAAAACTACTTGTTACAAAATCTAAATTTGATCTGAATGAACTATGGTTAGCATTACTATTTGCTTTCTCAATTTCGGATGGACTTATACTAATTCCAGTTACCGAAAGGGAATTACTCTTTGCAAGTTTCATACTACCATACCCTACTCCACATCCTGCGTCTAGCACTCTATCCTCCATCGCAAACCTGAAATTTACCAAAATCCAATCATAGATATCCTCTACATTAGAATCATTAAAGACTAATCGTTTGTGTATCGGATAGCCCTCTTTTTGGGCATCTCGACCTTTCTCATACAGAAATAAAGATTCATATATCTCAACAGCTTTCATCAGTTTGATTTTCGAAGAATGAATAAAAACTCATTTGCTTCATTTATTGACTTATTAGTATTTATAGCTGATTTATAATCAACGCTTCTCAATCCAAAAGACTTAAATTTCTGAGCCTTATGCAATGGATATTGATCATGTAGCACTTGCTCCACTTCTAGTCCATTTTCATTAAACAGCTCAGTCCATGTCTCTAAATCCATTGCTCCTTGATGTCCTTTTTTATTTTTCAACCCAAGTAATTTTTTGATGTATTTCCATGAAAACGACTCTGAGTTTCTTACTAAAAAACAAAACTTGGCACTTTGCTTTGTTACTCTACCCATCTCTTGGAGTACTTTGTTTTTATCAATTACTCGCTCTAGAGATCCTAAACAAGTTACATAGTCAAATTGAGCATTGGGAAACGGCAGATTTTCTGCATTCGCTTGCAATATATTCGCTTCAGGGATTTTCAGTTTAGCCTTTTTTACGGCTACATCGGATAGATCAATCCCAGATAGTGAACATCCATATTCTTGCCCCGCTTCTAACAATCTTCCCAGGCCACAAGCTACATCAAGCAGATGACTCCCTTTTTGTATTTTTAACAATTCAAGGTAAATATAGTATGCTTTAACAGGTCTGAGGTAGTATTCTCCGCGAGAAGAATACGTTTTATTAAACCAATTTTTAATCTCCTCCTGTTCACTCTTTACTCCTGAATTCATAAATATCTTTTTGATTTATTGATGTAACTAATATAATCACTTCCAAATTTATTGCCTAAAAAATCCTCTTCCATCAAAACCTTAAAATGCATATGTCCGATATATATAAACAGACATACCCAATAAAAAACAGTAGGAATCATCAATCCAAAACCAATAAAACTAATATACAAACTCATTAATCCTGGGTTTCTTGAATATCTAAAAACACTATCAGTATGTAATCTGAATTTATCGTCTTTCTGCTCGTTTTCTTTCCTGATCTTAAATATGTACACCAAACTGATTATCCTCCCCAAAAGAACTATGCTGGAAGCCAGTGTATAATACGCTAACGAAGATTGAGTTCTTCCATTGATAAAATCTATGATTATCGATATTGGATACAAATGAAGCACATAAATGAAAACCAATGGCACTATAAAAATGATAATCTTTATCGATTTCGATAATTCAAATATCTTTTTGTACTTATCCGAATACTGAGATACTAAATCACTTTTCGCTGACATAATTTTCCCTGAAGTCGCAACACTTGGAATATGCCATACCGTTAACTCTAGCACTAGAGTAAGGTAAAAAAAGCAAGTTATGACAAATGCAATAATCAAGATACAAACCAGTTTTGAAGGTGATTATAAAATTCGTTGCATGCTATATCCCATGTTCTCTCTTCGCCTTTCTTAATAGTAGAAAACGAAAGGGGTCGTTCTTCTTTTTTTATAGATTTTAGCTTTTCTGCAAAAGCATTAATATCTCCATTCTCCACAATGCTTGTAAATTCCGAATTAGAGAATTCCTGCCATTGGCCAGTCTTAAACATCAATACATGAAGATTGCTGCAAATTGCTTCATAGATAGCCATCCCATAACTCTCACTCTCTGACAGACTGATTAGTAAATCTGCACTTATGTATTTATCATTTAATTCCGATCTACTAATTGTACCGTGAAGTTGGACCCTCTCATCTGGATCTAATAACTTAATATTGTCTATCAGCTCTTTGTGAAAATCTATATCCAAGCTCTTACTCCCATAACAATCAAGGGTTAAATCTAATTCATATAACATAGGAATTAGATCCAATAGGTTTTCGTATCCTTTATTAGGTAAATAATTAGCAACCATAATCAGAGACGATACATTGCTTCTGGAAGTTTGTTTTGATCTCCAAGTGTCTTCTATTCCCGGTGTGACTTGACGTATTGATTCCGGATTGATTTTCCATTCCTCTAATAAAGCATTTTCTACCAACTCACCTGTTACTATATATTTTAATTTGTTGCGATCATCAATACTCAATTGTCGATCAATTACGGATTGATTCTTTGCAGGAAATTGATGGACAAGCACTACTGTCTTGTTGAGATATTCTTGTCGAAATAGATTTGATTCATTTAACATTAGGCTATCTACGACATGCAGATCAAACCCTTCTATTAGTCGATCCGAGTATGTAATTTCATACCCTAACTCAGTACCATATGATATGATCTTACTGTTGTAGATATATCCACCAGATATAAGATTGATATTTCCTCGATTTATGAAAAGTATTCTCATGCTAGTATATATTTATAGAATGAAATACCGAAAGAAACGACTATTGATAATCCAGAAATAATGAGTATCGTGGATTGAAAAGTGTTTTGGAAAGTTAACGAAATTAGTAAGGAAATAAAAAACAATACAGCGATTGAAGCTCCATAGGAAGTTCGTTCCTCTTTTATCTCCTTAGGTCCTAATATCCATGTAAAAAGTACGAATAGGTACCGCAATGCTCCCGGTAACAATATCCATAGGCCTGAAATACCCTTAAAATATAAGATAACACAGCAAAACAATACAAAAAGAGCATCCAGCTCCATATCAAAGTACTGACCAAACACTGTAGTTTGTTTATTTTTTCTTGCGGCCCATCCATCAACGCCATCAAGCCCAACAAAACATATTAGAATGGCAACAAAAATAGTATTCGGTATCAAATTCCAACTCAGCATTACTCCAACAAGTAAAATGAAACGAAAAAAAGTAACCCAATTTCCATAACCACCAAAAGGTTGCATAGATTTTAATAGTGACCAATTAGATCTAAAAAAAAATAAAAATGACACAAAAGAAAAAGAAGCGAGAAACAAAACATTATTGAAAATCAAAGTAATTAATAACCCTGCAGTTACCAATATAGCATTGTTCCTATTCCATCTTAATATTTCTAATATGTCTTCCTCCTTTCTCATCAATTAGCCTTCATAACTCGCCCATGCATCGTGCGTTTCTCCAAGTTCAACCAGTATTCTACCATTAAAAATGGCACCTACTCTTTGCTTTATCTCGTCATGTATATGTTTCGCAATAAATTCGGTTGTTGTAAGGTGACCTTTAAAAACTTCCAATTCATCTAAGTTTTGGTAGGATAAAGGCTTCAATACCTCCGCTGTAATTTCATGAGCCTTTCCTATATCAATGACCACATTATGACTGTCTAATTCCGTTGATTTAAAACTGACATCAACCACATATGTTGCTCCGTGCATATTCTGAGCAGGACCAAAAAATGGATGAGGTAATGAATGAGCTATCATTACAGATTTTCTAATTTTAACCGTATACATGTTCTAGTATTTAAATAAATATATTAATCCTTTTTTCTGTTTCTTGTTTCTTAAATCTCTAAAAAATGAAGGTGCGTTTTCAAAATTAATCTCGTCTGTAATTAACTTATCAAAACATGGCTCACTCAGTATATCGACTGCTATTTTTTTTCGCTTTTTATAGGTCATTTGACCTTCAAGCTTTCTAGGTATTTGTGAGACTTGCGAACTTATAATTCTTAATCGATTGTAATGAAAATGTTCTCCTAACTTTAATGATACTTCTCTATCTGCGTACCAACTTAATTCAATGAGTCTTCCTTCCATTTGCAACCTTGTCAATGCCATATTCACCGCCGAATTAGAAGCAGTAGTATTGAATATTAGATCATACATGTTAGAAGTTCCATTGTCCACTTCAAATCCATTTTCACTTGCCTTATTTAATCGCCAATTATCGTTTTCAATAATTATAGGATTGATGTTTTTATGACACCTTAGTGTTTCAGCTAGCAAGCAACCTACATTACCGTATCCTATTATAGCTATTGTATCATTATCTTTTAGATCCGCATCCCATATTGCATTCAATACGGTTTCCATATTACTGATTAGAGGAACTTTATTAGCCGCTAGAGACGCTATAGAGTATAGATCAGAATCTTTTATTAGGCAATAGTCTTGATGCGGGTGCATAAAGTGGTACAGGTTACTGTCTGAATCAATACCACTGCATGCATATCCATATTTAATGGGAAAAGAAAAATCTCCTTTCATGTAAGGAACGCCCATTTTATCCGAAAATCTGTCCGAAACTAAACCTGTGCAAACTGAATATTCAGTCCCCGTGCTCACCATGGAGTACTTAGTCTTGATCTCAATTAGATTTGATTCCAAATTGGTGACTAATTCTTCTAATCTCAATTCAGAATTTTGGCTATTTACATGCCACAAGGATCTTGACATCATAGGTTTCCCGTTATCATAATAGAATCCCCCATAGGAGTATAGAATGCATCATTCATTGTGAGTCCTTCGCCAATTTCAGATATCTCATCAAGTTTAACAAAATCTCTTCCACTCCCCAAAATTAGTGGCGCCATATGTAGTTGAAAAGAATCAACTAATCCAGCTTCAAGAAAACCACTTACTGTCTTAGGTCCTCCTTCAATGAGAATACTATTAATACCCAAATCCTTTAAACTGACCAACAAGTTATGAAGTTCTTCTCTTTTATTAGATCCCGTAAAGTAGACTTTCTTCTCAAATGGAAATGATGTTCCTATCTTTTCTGACGCTCTATTCCTTAGTAAATAAGTATCCGCATCATTTAGTCTCTCTAACTGATCAAAATCGAAACACGAATTACTTAGAATCAATCGAATGGGGTTTATCCCTTCCACGTGTCTAACATTCAGTTTGGGGCTATCCTTCTTGACCGTATTTGCACCGACCATAATACCATCAAATATTGCTCTTAGACGATGTGCATGCGTTAGATTCTCTTGATTACCTATCCATTTAGAGTTTCCACAGTTAGTTGCTATTTTACCATCTAATGAACTAGCCATATGGACAAAGATAAAAGGATTATCACTCTTTTTACATTTCACTTTCATGATCAAAGTCCAATAATTCTTTATAAAAAAAAGAACCTCTTTGTCTATTTTCTCATCAGTAATCAAATAAAACGCTCCATGCTCGATTCGGTTATAACCACTTGAATCATTCATGCTATCAAATTCAATATCCTTCCTTATAATTGCCGCCGAAAAGTCTGTAGAACTCAAAGAGTCCATCGACTCATGTGAGATAAATTCTCCTTTCGTGTATGACCATGCAATTTCAGTAGATGTCGAAATCGCTCTTGTTTGTTCGATTAATAACTTATTCCATATATCCATAATTTGGGGCTAAACGAGTTCTAACAAATGGCCAAAAAACTCTTTTTTAGTTTTGAGGTATTTTTTGTTGTCACTATGTGGATTAATTTCCAAAGGTATCCTTTTAATGATCTCAACTTTAGACTGTTTGAATGCTTCTAATTTATCTGGATTATTAGTAAGAAGATTAATTTTTGTCACATTGTAATATTCTAGTATTGAAATCGCTTCATCATACATCCTAGCATCATACTCGAATCCTAAATTTTTGTTAGCTTCAGCTGTATCAAATCCTAAATCCTGTTGATTGTAAGCCTTTATTTTATTAATAATCCCAATGCCTCTCCCTTCTTGTCTCAAGTAGATGACCATACCACCATTCTTAGAAATATAATCCATAGATGCACTCAGCTGTTCTCCGCAATCACACCTGCATGATCCAAAAAGATCTCCAGTGATACATTCAGAATGTATTCTAACATTCATAGGCTTATCCGTGGGACTTGGATTATTCACTAGTGCTAAATGCGGCATTAAATCTTCTGAACTATCTGAAAATGCAGCAAATTCAAAATTCCCATAAGCCGTTTTTAAATTAACGCTTGCCTGTTGAACCATATATTTATTTATTCTTTTTTTAGATCATTGTAAAATAGTGAACGTATATTTAGTTGATTCTTATAAATCAAATTTAGTCCAAACTTATTCAATTAAAGATCAATTTCTTGACATTTAAGTTGTGATGTTTTGACTATGACATTCCATAGCTATAAATACTGCAAAACAAGGCAAAATATTATCCTATCTTCAAATGCAAAAATTGAAAACTTTACTTCTTGGAAGCTTAGTTTCTACACCTAATAAACTAAGAATCCAAAAGTCGATTATTCAACTCAAACAAAATGGAATTCTCTAGTGGAACACCAGCAACTTATTTATAATTATTTATTGATTAAGAATCAATAAATAAAGCACATTTCAAATCCATACTTATACAGATTTAGGTAGCTTTAATCTTTAATCATCTTGAACTCAAATTTAAACATAACTAAATCCCTTGTTGTTCATCTTTGTCTACGAAGTGCCTTATTCTACGGAATTTCATGCCTACGCGTGAAATAAATGCTTTTAATAACTTAAGTGCATTTGAGGCTTTCGCTACAGGTGACAATATTAATCATTAAACTTTACAAATAATCACATCCCTAAAATCAACCTTCAGCAGTATAAAACTAATCAACTTCATCTCCCAATTCCTTAATTCTAAAAGTTTCATTTATTGCGGGCACATGCTCCTGTTTCATGATTTCTCTAATCTGGTCGACAACATCTGGGTACTGCTCGGACACATCGTTTTGTTCTGATATATCTGTCTCTAAATTGTATAATTCTACATCTAGATTTCCTTCTAAGATGTTCTTTTTAATTCCCTTCCATTGCCCCATCCTGACCGCTTGCTGTCCTTTGTAACTTGGAAATTCCCAATATAGAAAATCATGCTTTTTCTGCTGTTCGCTCATCATGACTGGCTTCATACTGATTCCATCAGTATCAAGGGGAGATTCCGCTCCTGCAATATCACATATCGTAGGCATCATATCATAAAACACTGATAAATGATTGCTTTCAGCACCCGATTTTATGTGATTAGGCCAGCTCACAATCATAGGTATGTGAATTCCTCCTTCATATACAAAGCCCTTCGTTCGACCGTATCCATTGGCAAAAGGTTTAGAGCTTTCGAAAAAATCAAAATCTACACCACCTGTATACGTTGGCCCATTATCACTTGTGAATATTATTATAGTATTGTCATAGATCCCTTCTTTTTTCAACAATGCAACAAGTTCGCCGAGCTGATCATCCAGATAAGTAATCATTGCAGCATAAGTAGCTCTAGGGTATCTATTTGGGAAATAACTATTGCCAGTATACGGTTCTTCATCTCCAAATACTTCTAGATATTTATCTACGTATGCCTTTGGTGCTTGTAGTGGAAGATGTGGAAGCGGAGATGCATAATACATGAAAAATGATTCATGCTTATTCTCCTCAATAAATGATAGGGCTTTCTGATGTATCAACTCAGGTGCATAATCTTTCTGAGTAAATTTCGCATAACTTTCCTCTTCATATCGATCAGCAAAAGAATCCAACTTTGTCCGTGGAGCTATTAGTTCATTCTCTAATGCTATCTTATTAGAATTCTCCCAGAGATGTGGGGGATATAAATTGTGTGCTTGTCTCTGACAATTATATCCATAGAAATAATCAAATCCTTGACGACTCGGTATTCCTTCTGTATCAGGCGCTCCTAATCCCCATTTCCCTAGAATACTAGTCTTATAACCAACCTTCTGTAATTGAGTTCCTATTGTAATTGTTTCCTTAGGCATAGGTCGCTGACCTTCTAAAGTAGGATCTTGACTTACTTTATTATAATCCCATACATCACCACGTTCGTTCCATTCGTCATTCCCTCGAATAGAAGCATGTCCGGCATGCTTACCCGTCAAGAATATACACCTCGCTGGCGCACATACAGGTGCACCAGAATAGTGCTGGGTAAACTGCATCCCGCTCTTTGCTAATGCATCAATATTTGGAGTTCTTATTTTGGTTTGACCATTGATTCCGATTTCTCCATATCCAAGATCATCCGCTAAAAAGTATATTATATTTGGAGAGCGCTCTATTTTATGATCAGAAGAACAACTAATCAAACACATAATGAAGCCGATTAAAACAACTAGATTTCGCATGTTCATCTTTTTATAATGGTCAATAACATTTTGCGCAGTATCCTGCATCACAATATATTAAATTGATCCAACAAAAAGTAATGAAGCGTTTGTGCTTGGTATGTCCAAGTTGATTACTTATACAGACAAAATGAATCACAAACCGCTAAATCAAAATGACATTAATTCCTAATTAAAGAAACCTTCCCCGAGTATGAATCCGTATCCTTCGTGGCATTCACAAAATAAACTCCATCTGCAGCATCCGAAAGATCAAATACCCGAGTATTTTCCAATGACTTAATTAGCTTCCCTTGGTTATCCAAAATCTGGACTCTATCAAATTCAAATGGCAAGTAAAACAGACCTGTTGAGGGATTAGGAAATACAGATAGTATAAACTCATCTTCTTCTTTGATACTTGATATTGGATATTCATCAACGACAGAGTTCTGTGTTGTATTCGTGACGATAGCAGGGTTAAAATCAAAGTAAATATGCGCAGTGTTCTCTACCTTCACAAAATTATCGAGCGTGCTATCTGGGAGTATGCTATACATCACATATCCATTACTACCTTGCTCATCAGTAGTACTATCCGGAAGGTAGATTTGATGAAAATCAAAATTCAGGACTCCAACATCAGAGAGTGTATATCTCAATAGCTCGGGATGGCTTGAATTCAATAATTTGAAAGTAGAATAGTCCAAATCAGGATCCAGTGTATCACGGACCACAACATCATCTGCATAATCATTTCCTACATTTTGAAATCGAATGGTGTACGTAATTGGTTGATCTAGTAGTACATATTGATCATCTCTATTCGGATTGACTAATTTGTCATTCGGATCATAAGAACATCGCACATCGTCTTCATAACAGTATGTTGCGATACAATCTGGATCACTCACTACTGTCGCTTCAGAAACAAACTTAATAAGATCACCTTGCTCTATATCTCCCACACCAGGCACCTTGAACGATACCTTTCGTGTAAATGACGATCCTGGCAACAAATTAATGAAGTCCCACCCAAATCTACCATCCTCTATGTAGTCTGGTGTCATCAACGGCATCGCTTCTGTTGCAAGTGGATCTAACTCCGCCCATAAGACTCCATTCTCTCTTGTTGTCCCTTCATTTTTAACAAAAAAGTCCATTGTTATTGTTCGACTACATCTCAGAGCTGGACTATATATTCCCGTTACAATACTCTTATCAATTCTACTTGGATACACTCCAAAAAATATACTATCCGCAAAGTCAACGTCCGATACATCAAATGTATATTCGTTATTTTCAGATGTTAATATCCAGTTTCCTGTATTGTCATTTTGATAATTTATTGTCGTTTGGCCATCCTGAACTAAAGTAAAAATCCCATTAGTACTTGTATTTTCAAATGATTCGTCCTCTATACTAATAGCACCTCGTCCAATAAAATCCTCTCCAGTATCAAGTGTTCCATTTTCATTTTCATCAAAATAAAATCTAGATAAAACGTGAGCGAAACTCTGATTGATCTCATATGCTCCTATATCTGGTGCACTCCCCCTAGGGAATGGGCGTTCGTTACCCAATATATCCGTATCTATTGCTATGTCTCTAGTTCCAGCATTAAGGCACGGCGAATTTTCTGTCGGAACCAATAATATATCATCAAATAGTAATGGGTCACTATCTAAATTGCCAGGACCATTCCATCCGCCTTCTACGATACAATGACCAACATTAACGATACTATTCGTACTAAAGTCATATTCAATAATGGCATATTCATTATTCCACAAAATACTATTGACAATATCTAAGTTTGATGAAGAACTCCTTATCCCAGAATTATTATTGATAATTGTAGAATTTATTATGTTAACATTAGAACTATTTATCTCTATTACGGAAGTTGATTCATCATTATCGTATATAAGACTGTTAATAACATTTACTGACATGTCCTCACCAGTTGTATGTATTGCGACTCCATATGGCCTAGAGCCTGGAGCCTGATTACTAAAGATTTTACATCCTGTCAAATTTATATCCGATCCATCAGTTCCAAAATAATTAGATGCATAAATTCCAGCTCCATAACTCCATCCTTCTCCACTCGCAATATTCCCATTGATCGTGCAATTGAACATATCATAACTTGAATCCCTAGAATAGATACCACCACCATAAGCCCAGTATTCGGATTCAACAATATTATTTCTAAAAAAGCAATTAAAAAATTGAATCTCACATTCATCCATAAGGACTCCTCCTCCATTAGCCCAACCTTCGCCAGTTGTCACAGAGTTGTTTCTAATTATACAATTCTCAACGATCGATCTGGACTGATAAAAGTTAATACCTCCTCCATATGCCCTCTCTGAATTCAATCTATTATACTCAATAATTAGGTTTTTTAAAGTTGGACTAGCACCTTCAATAAGCATCCCCGCTCCTTCACCCCAATCTACATCATCTATAAACCCATTCCTTATCGTAAATCCATCTAAAACGGCTGTTTCGTCAATAATCTGTACATCTTCTGGTTCAAAAGAAGTTTCTCCTTCAAAATAAATTCCTCTACCCTCAGAATTTGCGTCAATAGCAGTATTTTCGGGTCCATCTGTAGATTTTAACTCCACTCCATGCATCTGTTCTGTCCACACAATATTTTCATAATATACTCCAGGACTTACCAACACAACATCTCCATCTGAAGAAGCATTAAGTGCTGATTGTATAGTAGAATATTCTTGAGGAACTAGTAAAGTTTCCTGACCATTAGTATGGAAACTTAAGAACAAAAAAATGGATATTGATAGTAATGATTTCATAGTAATTAGTTTTTCGTTTTCTAAAAATAACAACTAATCATTGAATTTTGACAGAAATCAAAAAAAACATTTTGCAATCTAGCCTAATTGTCCTCCCGAATAATTAATTACATCAGTTACTTTTCATTGCACTCAACATTTCACTTACTATAATTCAGTATTAAATGAATCTATAAATAATGCTACTTTTGCTTCATCTGAAATATTAAAACAAATCAAATTATATAGTTTTAGGTTTATGAGAAAATACTTGATTGTATCATTTATTATATGCGTCTCAAAGCTAGCCGTTGCTTCGCCATATAACATTACGCCTCAACAACTGGACACTATTATCCCTTCTTACATTTCAGATCTTGGCAATGGATTTACTTTCGAATTAAAACTTAACATAGCTATTGGCACTCATGGAAGAGGACTTGGTGTCAATGCAATGACTACTTACACGGGCAACGGAGGATCTGTGAGTGCGGGACTTGGATCTACATATTATCTATCTGAACCCGGTACTGGAAAGTCTGGATTAGAAACTAGAATATTTGGTGGAGGAACAACCAATCTTGGCAAAGAATGGAGTTTGGGGTACTACCAAACCATTTTTATAAGTGGAGAGTCTAGCCAACGAATAGGAAATCTGATCACTTCATATAAAGATTGGTCATTTACTTTTGAAAATGATATGCTAGGCGACTTGGGAGATCGGTATAGGTCCCATGCCTCAATACTAAGTTACAAAGACATAAGTGTCGGACTCAATCTATTTACCGGCGATCCAGCCAAGAACAAAGGGCTCAGAAGGATTATAGAAGATGATGGCATGTATGGAACCTATCTACCCGCAAGAGATGGTGAGAACCCCGACAAATATCGTCTTGGGCTACTCTATGTTAGATATAAAATATTTAGACTTGGGACCAACTCTGAACACATCCGACACTGGACTCAAAACAGATTGATCCACGATACGACCCAATCCCCTCACTTCGCAATGAGGGATAGAAAATGGAAATTATACGGAGGCGTTTATAATTACAACCCATTCACAGCATGGTAAGATTTATATTATTCATATCAGTATTATTGTTGTTGAACTCTTGTGTTCTTGATCACAAATTATCGATGACTAAAACGCCCAATGATTCAACTTCGCTAAGATTAGACGGCATCTATCTTCATGAAGACAGCCTAAAAATTGTTGATTTATTTTTCCTTTATGAAGATGGTACTATCCTAAGTCGCGGCTCTATCCTAAAATCTAATCTAGAATCCAAACTAAGACAATTAGAAATATCGACTGACGAGAAATATAAAGCAATGAAATACCTCTGGGGTAAATATATCATTGAAGATGATGTAATCGTCTTCGAAAAATATGCTCCAACAGATAAACCCTATAGAGCATTCAGAAGGAAAGGCCAAATACTAAACGATACCACTTTTGTGATCAGTCAGTTCTCTGATGTCAAAGGCCAGGGGCTTATGAATGTAGATGAGACATACAGATTTAGAAAAACTAAATCAAAGCCGGATAGTAGTAATAAGTGGGTTGGGTCTGATGATTGATATTTGATTTGGCACAAGCTAAATCAATAGAAAAAATCGCCTTCACTCGAAGAGGTTTGTAATCTTTACATCCCAGTGAGGTGACGTTACTTTATCTCAAATATATAATTGTTTGTGAAGTTCCATATCTAGCAGAACTATGAGGTGTCCTTGACAAAATACAATACCTAATTAACAATCAAGAGTTTTTTTATTTCTCTCTTTCCGTTTTGATAATTTAATCTAGTAAAATATATTCCTGAAGGATAAGTAAATCGAAGTAATCGTTGAAAGTCATTGATCTCATATGTATCAACTAACACGCCATTCGAATTGAGGATTTCTAAGGAACCTAACTTCATTTCTAAATTTCTAACATCTAGGTAATTCGATGCGGGATTAGGGCTGATTTCTAGGTTAGATTCTGAATCTAGAACACTTAGTGTATCATTACAAAATGAAACTGAATAATTACCAGATCCCGATCTATCTGCAATAATTGCATATTGACCAATAGAAAGATCATCCACTTCGAGCTTATTGTCTACGGATACTTCCAGACATTCTAAATCATTACCCAGTGCTATTAAATACAGTTTTACATCGTTAGAAGAGCTTGTAAAGTCTATTAAGAGTGGTCCAGTCTCCGTATGGTTATATAGAAATATAATTTCGTTCCCAATATTAACTTCTGAATCACAATTATACTTTTCGAAGAAATTAAAGTGATTTTCAGAATTAAAAGTATTGCATGAATACTGGATCGCATTTGCGATTACATAAGTAGGACAATCCATGTTAATGTAAACTCCATTCTGATCCTGTAAATATGCCAAACATTCATTTGCGTATGTCTCTCCGTTGCATGCGCATATTTGACTTGTTGCAATAGCTGGACAAACCCCTTCTAAAAAAGGTATAAAAGAATTGGAACAACTAATATTATTTGGCTCTATTACAGTTATTGCCCCTACTTGAATCTGTTTATTCCAAATTGGATTAGTCAGTACATTTAGATTAATGTTGACAATATAAACTCCAGTCAAAAGGGCTTGTTTTTCAGGAAATTCCGTGAACAAACTTGTAGTTTCCGAACACAGTGAATTATAAATATAATTCACATTTACATTTATTATTTTTGAGAAATGATTTATATCGAACTCTATCGTGTACGAATCGCATACAGTTATAGGATTAATATTAAATTGAACTTTGGCTTTTCCCCCAAGTTGAACTATTCCATTTACAATAAACGGAGTTGATATTATATCCTGAGAAAAAGATAGGTTCGCGAGGAAGAGTAATAAAATGATATAAATCTTTTTCATTGATTAGCATTTGGAATTCGTGATAAATTTGACGCCTTATTTTTTTTTGAACTGTTAAGTAATTTTATGTTTATATTTTGTTGTAACCGATTAAATATACAATAGTTACCAAATCAAAATGATAATAAATAAATCAGCATATACGCCTAAATAAAGTCTATTAAGAATATATCTAACAGACAACATTCTAAAAACCCTTATATCCCATATCCTTAACCTTATCTACTTTCGCCATCACAGCGTCGGTAAGTCCTTTTTTGTAAGCCACAATTTTAGCACGTACTTCTTCATCGGCACTGCCTAGTATCGTAGCCGCTAATATTCCAGCATTCTTACCACCATTAAGCGCTACAGTAGCTACAGGAATCCCTGAAGGCATCTGTAAAATAGACAGAATAGAATCCCATCCATCGATACTATTTGAACTTTTCACTGGGACTCCGATCACTGGCAGCGGAGTAATCGATGCCACCATACCTGGTAGATGTGCAGCTCCTCCAGCTCCTGCAACTATGACTTGCACTCCCCTCTTGTGCGCATTCTGAGCGAACTCAATCATACGATCAGGTGTACGATGGGCGGACACGATAGTAAGCTCGTAATCGATGCCGATACTGTCTAGAAATTCTGCAGCAGGTTTCATTACCGGCAGATCAGAATCAGATCCCATTATGATGCTTACTCTTGGATTAGACATAGTTTGTTTTATTTAGTGATGACTTTGAGTGTCGTTTTTAATTGTCTTGCTTTTAATATTGCACTGTCGAGATGCTCATCTACGATCGTCGCATGTCCCATCTTACGGAATGGCTTTGTATCCGCTTTTCCATATAGATGGATGTTTGCTCCCGATATCCGAAGACAGTCAGATAGTCCTTCATAATGGACAGGTCCTCTGTAGTTATCTTCTCCCAGGATATTGACCATAATAGAAGCTCCTCGCTCGGCTGTGTCGCCTAATGGAAGATCCATGATTGCTCTAAGGTGCTGTCCATACTGAGAAGTTATATTTCCTTCGATCGTTTGGTGCCCACTATTGTGTGGTCTTGGTGCGACTTCATTGATCCATATACTGCCATCCTTATTGAGAAATAATTCTACAGCCAACAGGCCTACAATCTCCATTTTAGTGGCGATCGATTCGGCAATCGTTTTTGCTTTCTCTTTTTGTTCTTCTGTAATATTTGATGGTGAGAATAGAAACTCTACCAAATTAGCCGTTGGATGAAACTCCATCTCGACTACTGGAAAACTCTTCACTTCACCTGATACACTCCTAGCTACAATAACACCGATCTCCTTATCTATATCTGCCAATGATTCTAATAGACATGGCGCATCTAGCAAACTATCTAAATCTGACTCCGATCTTACGACTTTCACTCCTTGTCCATCGTACCCATCTTTTCTTGTCTTTTGTACAAATGGAATGGACCATCGACCATCGATCACTGCTTGTCTCACAGCATCCGCATCCGCCATCAATTCGAATGGAGATGTGGGCAACTTATGATCCGCATACCACGACTTCTGCGTTCCCTTATCTTTGATCAGATCTAATATGTGAGGCTGCGGGTAGACTTCCTTTCCTTCTTTCTCTAGCTGGTAGAGTGCTTCGGTATTTACCGCCTCTATCTCCACCGTGACGATATCCATCTGCCTTCCAAATGCGAGCACATCATCATAGTTCTTAAAATCTCCATATGTGAAATCAGGGCATACACCAGCTGCAGGAAATGAATCATCCTTCTCCAGTATATTAAGTCTCACTCCTAGCTTACTTGCTTCTTGGCAAAGCATTTTACCGAGCTGTCCGCCTCCTAATATTCCTACTTTCTTGTCAATCATGTCGCATCGTTTGGAAGTGCGAAAATAGCATGAATATGATTGAATTACGAATTACGGAGAAGGGAAATTGGGTTTGGGGTATTTGAGCATGGAGGAGATGGACTTTATATAACATTTTATATTTCTGAGCCCTCACTAAAGCCTAGAAGCTGTTAGCCAAAACTATTCGGTTTTCTATAATTTCAATTGTACCGAATCCAATTTTGAGTTCTTACTTAATAAAAAATTACTCTGTGATTTCATTTACGACATCATAACCTGATAGGATCGCACTTTGTACAGAACCACGTATTATATAAGAACCTTGAACGGGAGTGAATCCATAACCATTATAAGTTTCTCCAGCAAAATAAACTTTATCATCAAGAGAAGCATTTAAATCGTCTGATGAAGATTCAAAATCAGATGTCCAAGTTCCCTGTGTATATGTTTGTTGAGTCCAATTTTCGTAAATATAGGATCCTAGATAATACTGAGATGCTTGTCCATTAAAATAACCATCTAACTCTTGAATTACAGCACTTACAATAGAATCTGAATTAGCTAACGCATAATATTCTTCCGTTGAATTACCAATAGCTAATAATCCTAAAACATGGTCTTGAGCATCCTTACCATATGCTACATCATAATATGATTTTTCTCCACCTAATTCTCCAATTGCAATAACATCTGGATAAAATTGATCAGAAAACTTCATAAACAACTTAAACCCAGGCAAAAATTCAACAGCTTGTATAGCAGCGATTTTTTCTGCAGGTAATGAAGGGGTAAAAGTAATAGCGTTTGATTTAAGTACACCAACTGAAACAGTTAAAATTACTTTGGCAGCTTGGTATTCCGTGCCATTTTCTGTCGTTAATACTACTTGATCTCCTGTATAATCTATACTTGTAACCTTGGAGTTATAGACAATATTTTGCGCTACATTTTGCGTGAAATTTTCATTGATAAAATCAAACCACGTAGTATTCTTAAATTTATATTCTGTTATATAATCTGCATAGTAATCGACCATTTCTTGAGTTGGAATTTGCGAAACATTATTATCAACCACCAGTTTAACATCCAAAGGTTGATATAATACGGTTTCAACATTTGGTTCGGTTCCTGGTTGATTTATTAAATAGTTCAAAAGTGATTTATCTGCATGAATCCACTCCGCACCTAAATCGATAGGAAAATCTGCAAAATTTTTATTTTTCTGGATTCTACCACCAAGCTTGTCAGTTGCTTCTAATATTTGATAACTAATTCCTTTTTCTTCCAATTTTTTTGCTGCAGCTAAACCTGCGGCGCCAGCGCCCACAATAATTATATTTTCTGCTGTAGAAATTGGTGATTCTGCGACAATTATCATTTGCGATGTAGTATTTACGCCTTTGTCATTGGCAGCCTCCATTTTCACAATATATTCACCAGCTACAGTGTATATATGCTTTGGCGATTCATCCGTTGCAATTGAGCTATTGTCTCCAAAGTCCCAAGTGTAACTTGCTGCATTTCCGGAACAGTTTGTAAATGTTATTTCATCGCCTACATTTGCTTCGGCTACCGAAGTTGTAAAACAGGCTTTCACTGCTGTTTCTTCATTTCCGCAAGAAACACTAAAAAATAGTGTTATTAATCCGAGTATAATTAAGTTGATATTTTTCATTTTTGAATTTTGCATGGTCACCCAATTTGGATAATATTATAAAATGCAAAATTATAGAAACCAAAATGGCTTTCATGTGACATATATCACAAAGCTATTTCAAAGACCGAATTCTACTTAGCGTCTCTCTACTTATTCCTAAGAAAGAAGCAATATCGGTAAGTGATACTTTCTGCAATACCTCTGGAGCCCGCTCAATTAAAGCATAGTATCGTTCCTTGCTTGACATGAACTGTAATAGATAGAGTCGCTCTTCTAGAAAAGTCGCATGTTCGGTTATCAATTCAGTCATAAAGTGGCTTGCAGATAAGTTAGATTCCGCCAGATTTTTAATCGATTTAGTTTCAAATTGAACAAATGCAGAATCCTCTAAAAGTTCAATTGTTTCACTGGAAGGTTTATCTCCTGCAATAGTAGTTAGTGTAGCTACTATATGGTTTTCGAATGCGAACCAAGAACAAATCTGTTTTGATTCTTTCAAGTAATACGTCTTAACGCTACCCCTTAAAATGAGATAAAAATAACGATGCCTTTCTCCCGCTCTTATCAGCTCTGTCCCCTTAGCTAGCTCGATGTAATTAGCAGAACTCAGAATATGCTGAAGAGCAACATTCTCTATATGAGGAAAAATTGATTTTACTAATTCTTTGATTTCAGTCTTATTCATTGTCTAAAATTTGGCTATTGCGGTTCGGTGATATGGAGCGGACGCAGCGATAGCAAGTCTGATATCATATCACTTGTTATGAGTTTTTTTGTTTCTCACCATTTTCACAATACGATTATATACAATTTCCGATAAGTTCCAAGTGTATCCACCACTTGTATTTACAAATTGAATAACAACCGCATCAATATCTTTGTGATACTTGGCAATACTAGAGTACCCTGGCAATAATCCTGTATGTTCATATACATAAATAGATGAGTAGATTTCCTGTTCACCTTCATTAAAAACTGAACCTTGGTTTAATGCCCGCAAGAATATTCCCGCATCCTCAGCTGTAGACAACATTGAGCCGGCAGGGTTTATAAAATCATTATACTTAATGTCATCACCATAATCTACATAATACCCACTCATAACATCATCTAAGTCTACTTCACTTAGCAAACTGTAAGTATTGTTCAGCTCAAGTGGCATTAAAATTTCCTTCTTGATATATTGGTGATGGCTATATTCCAATGTTTTATCAAGTATTTCACCTATCAACAAATAATTTGTATTTGAATAACTATATTTTTTATCCGGCTCAAAGTCTGCAGCCTTATCCAGTACCAACTCAAGTGTTTCTCTATTGCCTCTCGATATGTCTTCCCAATAGCCTGGGGTATCGGTAAAATTAGGAATACCACTCCGGTGTTGCACCATCAATCTCAAAGTGATTTTATCTGCATTAGCAATCCTTCCTTCCAATTCCGGTAAGTAATCAGCGAGCGTTTTATCC
Organism: uncultured Saprospiraceae bacterium; assembly: GCA_938003955.1. Lineage (GTDB taxonomy): Bacteria > Bacteroidota > Bacteroidia > Chitinophagales > Saprospiraceae > CAJXUU01. Next base: position 33,628 of record CALKXE010000187.1, read on the forward strand.
AGCGACAACCGATTTTCTTTAACTAATTTGGCGGTAGCAACAGCAACATATAACTTGCTAACACTGCCAAGTTTGAATAAGGCTTTCGGGTCAGCGGGTATTTTATTCTCTCGGTTATGCCAGCCCGCTGTGTATAACTCAGGAGGCCTCCCAGTTTGGTCCACATAAACAATCATCCCATCAAATCCATGATCAATACCTTCATCTAATTGCTCTTGAATGGTCTCTGTTAGAGGAAAAACCCAAGCCTTTACTAAAATCCATGGCACGAGCCACAATGAAAATATGCTTGCAATAATAAGTACTATTCTGAGTATCCGTTTCTTTATCATATAATTTCGAGCAAGCTCTTTTTTTTAATTGCTCATAACTCCTAAATTCACAGAATTCAACACAAGTTCCAACTATTACACATATAGATCCACTCCTAAAGCATTAAATTAAATCCAATTAAAACAGAACCATAAATCTAAATTTAGCGCATAAAACGTCTATCTACAGAAAATATAAAGACATAATTGGTTATCAGTACAAGAGTGATCTATTAACAATGGCAAGTTACTAAAATCTTTGAGACACAATACTATTTATCAATTTATGGAATATAGATTGTAGCTTTTCGAGGCTAAGTATTTATTACTTGAATCCACCTTTGTCTAAAATATACTTGGTTACATTTTACTTATCTAATAAATACTTGATATAGCTTGGATCTCTTTTCATATCACATATAGACAGGACTTCAATTTCATTATCTGTAAATCGATAGTAGATAAAATAATCTCTTACGACCCTATAATATACCATCTTATACTTAGCCTTTTTCCAGACTCTGGATACGTACTAATCTGCTTGAGACAATCTTGAACAAGCCTGTTTCCCAATATGTCAATATTCCCTCTAAAAGCTCAAGTGCTTCAGGTGTTCAAATTATTTGCCTGCCCATTGTTGAACTCTTTTCATTACTTCTTCATTTGAAATTGTTTGCCCAGATTTGATTTGAGTAATTCCAATGTCGATGCTTCTTTTATGAGATTCAGGTATCTCTAAAGAGTCAGCTGATGTTTCAAATTATAATTGGTGCCATCCCGTTACTTTTACATCCGTCAAGCATTTTTTAGAAAATGAATTTTGCCAAATTTCATAGTCGCATATATTGTTTTACACTAAAACAATATATGCTTTTGTTATCCACCTTTATTACATTTCGATAACCAATTCCAGTTTTGACTGTTCACTATATCAAACAGCTAAACACATGACTCGAGAAGAATCACTACTCCATATAAGACCGAAAGTAGAAACCCAAATCAACTATGAGATCTCACCAAGTGAAGCATTTCAGAATGATACGCTTCGTCCAATCCTTAAGCTGCAGAATGATCTTTTTGTGCATCTTTTCAGGACCAACAAAGCCATTATCAAGATCGATTTTGAGAAAAAAGATGTCATTGGCAAAAAGAAAATCATTACCGATCTTTTGAAAAATGATATTAAGCTAAAAGATCAGATTGAAGCAAGTGCTTTCTCTTTGATGACTTTGATAGAATTGGAATTCTATTTTGAAAATAGATCGGAGATGAAGCGTAGAATTAAT